>NZ_DCKA01000009.1:359-197739 GCF_002320215.1 Alistipes sp. UBA1686 | reverse complement strand
ATACGTCTACGTGAACTGCTGGTCTTATCAGAACCGGCTGCTGAAGATCGACACCGAAACGGACAAGGTGGTCGACGAGCTGGTCGTCGGCATCCAGCCCACGTCGCTGGTGATGGATAAGTACGACAAGATGTGGACGATCACCGACGGCGGTTATGAGGGCAGTCCCTACGGGCACGAGGCCCCCTCGCTCTACCGTATCGACGCCGCAACTTTCAGGATCGAAAAACAGTTCAAATTCAAATTCGGCGACTGGCCCTCGGAGGTGCAGCTCAACGGCGGACGCGACACGCTCTACTTCATCAACAACGATATCTGGCGGATGCCGGTGGTAGCCGATCACGTCCCCGTGCGGCCGTTCCTCAAATACAAGCAGACGAAATTCTACGGCCTGTCCATCGACCCCAACACGTCGGAAGTATACGTGGCCGACGCCATCGACTACCAACAGAAGGGGATCGTCTACCGCTATTCGCCCGAAGGAGAGTTGCTCGACGAATTCCGGGTGGGAATTATTCCGGGGGCTTTTTGTTGGTATTAAACCGATACGCAATATGAAGAAACCAATACTTCTGTTTATCGGTTTGTGCCTCGCCGCAACAATCACTGCACAAGAAAAACCGGCCGGCAACGGCTGGTGGAACAACAACCCCTCGCTGGTGATGCCCATTCGTGAGGTCGGTGTTACAGGAATTCGTCCGATGAAAGAGATCGGCGTACAAAAAACACAACTGGACACCCTCGTCCTGCACGAGAACATCGCCCTGTCGATGGCCGACGTGCTGACGTTCAATACGGCAATCTTCATCAAACAGTACGGCCGGGCCACGCTTTCTACCGTGGCATTTCGCGGTACGGCGGCATCGCACACGCAGGTGATGTGGAACGGCATGCGTATCAACTCCCCGATGCTGGGCATGACCGATTTTTCGATGATCCCGTCCTATTTCGTGGACGACGCGACGCTGCTGCACGGCACCTCGTCGCTCAACGTCGTGGGCGGCGGTCTGGGCGGGGCGATCACACTGGCGACCAAACCCGCCGATACACGCGGATTCAAAATGCAGTATACACAGGGAATCGGCTCGTTCTGGACGACGGACGAATTTCTGCGGCTGACCTACGGCGACGACCATTGGCAGACCTCGACGCGCGTGGTCTACTCCTCGTCGCCCAACGAATTCAAGTACCGCAACCGCGACAAGAACGAAAATGTCTACGACGACGATAAAAATATTATCGACACCTACCACCCCATCGAAACCCACCGTGACGGCGATTTTCATGACTTTCACGCCTTGCAGGAGGTCTATTACAATACCGGCAAGGGCGACCGTTTCGGGCTGAACGCCTGGTTTCTCACCTCCAAGCGCGGCCTTTCACAAACGACCGTCGATTACGGCGATCCGAAGGATATTCTGCACCAGCAGCGCGAACGCACCCTGCGCAGCGTACTCTCGTGGGATCATCTGCGTCCTACATACAAGGTCGGAGCAAAAGCCGGTTACATCCACACATGGCTCGGCTACGATTACGCCCGTGACAAAGGTAACGGCGAATGGGCCTACATGATTACTTCGCGCAGCAAGGTAAACACGCTTTTCGCATCGGGCAACAGCGAATTTTACGTCGGCAAAAAATGGCTTTTCTCGGCCGACATTGCCCTGCACCAGCATTTCGCGAAAAATCAGGATCGCAACATCATCACCCAGCAGGGCGACAAGGCGGTGGTCGGTTACGACAAAGCCCGCACGGAACTATCTGCTTATATGACTGCCAAGTGGACGCCTACCGAACGGCTGGGCCTCTCGCTGGCGTTGCGAGAGGATATGTACGGCAAGGATTGGACGCCGCTCATTCCGGCATTCTATGCCGATTACATGCTCTCGAAAGCCGGAAACGTCCGGGCCAAGGCATCCATTTCGCGCAACTACCGTTTCCCCACGCTCAATGACCTTTACTTCCAGCCGGGCGGCAATCCCGACCTGCAGCCCGAACACGGCTTCACCTACGACGGCGGCGTATCGTTTGCCTTCGCCAAAGAGGGTCGGTACGCGGTTCACGGCGAGGCGACGTGGTTCGATTCCTACATCGACGACTGGATTCTGTGGATACCGCTGGGAGGCAAGCAGGATTTCTGGACGCCGAAGAACCTCAAAAAAGTACATGCCTACGGAGTGGAATTGAAGGCGGGCTTCGACCGAACCTGGAACCGTGACTGGCAAGTCGGTGCCGACGGCAATTTTTCGTGGACGCCCTCGATCAACGAGAGCGAGCCGATGAGCAAGGGCGACGAGTCCATCGGCAAACAACTGGTCTATGTACCGGAGTTCTCGGCGTCGGTAACGGCGCGGCTGGCATGGAAAAGCTGGCGGCTGCTCTACAAATGGTGTTGGTATAGCGAACGCTTCACCATGTCGAGCAACGACTACACGATCTCGGGATATGTACCTCCGTATCTTATGAGCGACATGTCGGTCGAAAAACTTTTCGCCGTACCCTGGGCTGATTTTTCCGTGAAGATCGCGGTCAAAAACCTGTTTAACGAGGAGTATCTTTCGGTGCTGGCTCGTCCCATGCCACGCTTGAATTTCGAGATTTTCCTCGACATACGCCCCAAGTGGGGTAAAAAAAGATAACTCTGCGGCGGCGGGCCTTTTGGTCGCGGTGAACCATTGCAAACATTTCTGCATTTGAATCCCGCCGCCGTTCGTTTACAATCTGTTCGCGGGAACCGGAATAATAGAGATTAGTAGCACGTTGTCTGCCATAACAACGCAATACTCCGGTTTCCGCAGACAGATTTTGCTGATTTTGTATTTTGAAAAAATAGAAAATCTTTACAGCAAACAGAGAAAGGGTCAATGCCCAATTCATGGCAAATAAAAAACGCCCATGATTTGATTATTAAATCATGGGCGTATTAAAAAAGTACCCGGAGCCGCATTTGAAATCATAAATTCTATTCGATTATTCTAAAATCGCAAAACGACGCAAAATAATGTATTTTCGCTATTATACAACGATTTGCAATTAGCGAATCGTTTAATAGATTTGAAGTAAGTCGAAATAAATTCAGGATATATGGGAACAATTCGGGAACAAATACTATCTTTGCAGTGTAAACAATACGCTGCAAAATGAAGGTTTCGGCACTCATACGGAAAACTGCAAAGAAGAACGACACGGATACGCTTGCGACGGTCTATTTTCGGCTGCGCGACGGCAAGAAAGACATTAAGGCGGCAAGCGAACTGACGATCAATCCGAATCACTGGAGTGCCGAAAAACAAGGATTCAAGGATCGAGTAGCCTTGGTTTCGGAGAAGGAGAAACAGGCATTCAACAGCCATGTGCGGAATATCGTTACGCTCATTACCCAATCTTACACGAATGAAGCCGACGGCGAATGGTTAAGCGAAACAATCGAGCGTTACCACCACCCGCAAAGATTCCAAACGGAAGATGCGCTGGCCGAAGAGATCAAATTGCAGGTGATTCCGCTGTTCGATGAATTTCTCGAAAAGCATAAACTATCCGAAGTCCGCAAAAAGAACTATCGGGTCGTAAAGCGCGGCTTGCAGCGTTACGAGCTCTATGTGCGGACAACCAAGCGCGGACAAAAAGATTTTACGCTTTATATCGACGACGTAACATCCGACACGCTTCGGGATATATGGGATTTTTTCGAGAACGAATACCGATATTGCCAGCTCTATCCGGCCATTTACGATGCGATCCCTGAGGCGCGAACGCCGCAACCGCGTGGAAAGAACACTTTATTGGATTGCTTTTCGCGGATTCGGACGTTCTTTTATTGGTGCAAGGATAACAAAAAGACGAGCAATACGCCATTCGACGATTTTCCGCTCGAAGAGTGTACCTATGGAACACCTTATTACATCACGATCGACGAGCGGAACAAAATTTATCGCACCAACTTGAACCGCCATCCACAGTTGGCCATTCAGCGCGACATCTTCGTTTTCCAATGTCTGATCGGTTGTCGAGTGGGCGACCTCATCAAGTTTACGAAACAAAGCATCATCGACGGAGCTATTGAATATATTCCGCGCAAGACGAAAGAGGGACGGCCGCTGACAGTGCGTGTCCCGCTCAATCCGACGGCATTGGAGATCATTGCCCGATACAGGAATTGCGAGGGTGACAAACTGCTGCCGTTTATTTCGGAACAGAAATACAATGTGTCGATCAAGCGGATTTTCAAAGCCGCCGGATTGAAGCGATTGGTTACGATCATCAACCCGACGACCCGCGAGGAGGAGAAAAAGGTACTGTATGAAATCGCGTCGTCCCACCTTGCTCGACGTACATTCGTCGGCAACCTATACAAGCAGGTAAAAGACCCGAATCTGGTCGGAGCATTGAGCGGCCACAAGGAGGGAAGCCGCGCGTTTGCACGTTATCGGGAGATCGACGATGAAATGAAAAAAGAATTAGTAAATTTGTTGTCGTAAAGGAGATAATTGCGTCCGCAGCGCGGTCGGAATTCAAAATACACGATATATGAAAATAGTAAAGACCAATTTGACCGAACAATTTATATCCGACATTCGGACTATTATTCTTTCCGCCAGAGAATCAGCGATTCGCAGTGTGGATACCGTCCGTGTGCAAATGTATTGGGAATTGGGCGAACGCATCTTTATCGAAGAACAAAAGGGCCAAGACCGAGCGGAATACGGAGCATACCTTCTTCAAAACATTGCAACGGAAATAGAAAAGGAGTTCGGCAGTGGATTTTCCGTGCGTCAATTGGAACGGGCAAGGCAGTTCTACCGCACTTATCCAATTGCGTCCGCAGTGCGGTCGCAATTGAATTGGTATCAATATCGTCTTCTGATTCAAATAGACGATAAAGACAAACGCGAGTACTACGAGTTGGAAGCTGCAAACAACAACTGGACAGGGCGTGAGTTGGAGCGACAGATCAATTCGGGATTGTATGAACGTCTGTTGCTGAGCAACGACAAGAAAGCCGTGTTGGAGATTGCCCGCAAGGAGCGCATTCCCGAGTCTCCGACCGAGATTATTAAAGACCCGATGGTTTTGGAATTTCTCGGTTTGCGGCCCGAAGCGACCTACTACGAAAAAGATTTGGAGCGTGCGTTGATTACCAATCTTCAAGCGTTTCTGTTGGAGTTGGGTAACGGATTCTCGTTTGTAGCCCGCCAAAAACGTATTCTGCTTGAAGACGACGAATTTTTCGCCGATTTGGTATTCTACAACCGACTGCTTCGCTGTTTCGTCGTTATCGAACTGAAAACCCACAAGATTACACACGAAGACATCGGGCAATTGCAGATGTACGTAAATTACTACGACCGCAACGAGAAAGCTCCCGACGAAAACCCGACGATCGGGATTCTGCTTTGCGCCGATAAGAACGATACGTTGGTGAAATATACGCTGCCGGAAAACAACAATACGATTATGGCAAGCAAATATCAACTCTACCTGCCGACGGAAAAACAGTTGGCCGAGCAACTGAAAATCGAGTTATCCGAATTGAAATAGCTACGATGAGCCGCACGGACTACGAAGCGTTCAAGGAGCGCATGAAGGAGTGGATGTCGGATCACGCCGACGCCTACGACGCTTTCGAAGAGATGATGAACTATGAAAGCGATGAGGGATACCGGCTGGTAATGACGACTGCCATGAAGCTGCTCCCGAGGTTCGCAAAGGCTGCTGCTAAACAAATGAGTACGCGAGGCGAGATTGATGTAGATGCCGTGATCGCGCAATGTTCCGGCTCCAACTTGGCCCAAACGATTATCGCCAAATTCGACAAAAACACTTCGGACGCCAATGCCACTCTACCCGCGATGATCTGCTGGCTCTATTTCGGTCGCAGTTTTGAGAATATGGTCGAGCGAGGGGAGGAACTGTCGAAGCACTCTAAACTTGTCGGTATCGAAAAATTCTTTCTCGCCCGGATGATAAAGATGGTCGTAAAGAAGTCCATCGAACTGGGATTGCGTACCCGTGAGGACTGGGACGAGTACTATGAACTGAAGAAGATAATCGAAGAGGGCCATGTGGTTGCTTGGGCATTGCAAGCCGATGACAACAATAGCCGGCCGCCGCAACAGCTTGACAAGGCGGAACACCCCTCGACATTGGAAAGCATGATCCTGCTCGACGATGAGAAGAAACCGATTTTGCTTGACAAGATCAAGCAATATATTCATTCAGGCGTCAAAGGCAAGCGCGTCGCGTTGATGATTCTTGCGCTTCGACGGCTCGGCTATCTACCAGACATTACCTCTTCGCGTCAGCTATTCGTCGCGCTGAAATCACGTTACGGAACATACATCGGTTCGGACAAGAGCATCTATGCCTATCTCGACGACAGGGTTGCCGAGCAATTCGCCGCCGACATCAACGATCTTGCGGTCTATTTTAAGGTCGATTAACGAAAATTCGCTTCACGGCGATTCAATTCTGAAAGTTTGAATTTTTGTGTATGAATGTGAAGTTTTTCGCTTGAAAATTCGCTGAAAATAAATATATTTTTGTGCCATTGTCTCATCGTGAGGCAATGGCTTTTTTGTTTTCATTCCACCGAACGAAAAGGTCTTACACGGTGGAAGAGGAAACAATAAGATGGATGATCTGATTTCGATTCTCCGGCAGGGAAACGCCAATGTGCGGCTGGAGGTCAGCGGTGCGGATCTGCTCGCATTCTCGAACGAGCTGATTAACCGTGCGAAGAGCGAGTTGTCGGCCGAGATTGCCGAAGCCCGCAAGGAAAAGTACCTCACCAAAGAGGAGATCAAGGAGATTTGCGGCGTTTGCGACACGACATTGTGGCATTGGAACCGGAAAGGTTACCTGCGAACGGTCAAAATCGGCAACAAAGTCCGATATCGACAATCCGATATTCGCCGGATTTTAGAGGGAGGGCGCAACACGAAAGGAGGCCGCAGTGAAAAATAAGTCGGAGATTCCATACCTGCGTGTGGGCACGACAATACTCAAACGAGTGCTTATGCCGTTGAGTAATGGGCGGAGCCTCGAAACATTGATTCCGTGGAATGTAGAAACCTTGCGCCAAGACTATGGCAAGGATTACATCGCACGAGTGCCGAAGTACGACGGTTTCTGTACCATTCCGAGCCATACCGACTACTGCCGGGAGATTAACGGCTTTTTGAACCGTTACGAACCGATTTCGACCATACCTGCCGAGGGTGAGTTTACACATATCCGAGACTTTCTCTGTCATATCTTCGGCGAGCAGATCGAACTGGGATTGGATTATCTCCAACTGCTCTATCTACGTCCGTTGCAACGTCTGCCGATCGTATTGCTGGTGTCCGGCGAGCGAAACACAGGCAAGACTACCTTTCTCAATTTTCTGAAGCTGATCTTCGAGGGCAACGTGACGTTCAATACCAACGAGGATTTCCGTTCGCAGTTCAACGACGACTGGACGGGTAAACTGCTGGTCTGTGTGGACGAGGTACTGCTGAACCGCCGCGAAGATTCCGAACGGATCAAGAACCTTTCGACCGCACGGAGCTACAAGGCCGAAGCGAAAGGGCGCGACCGTCGGGAGGTAGAGTTCTTCGGTAAGTTCATTCTTTGTTCCAATAATGAGCGCACCCCCGTTCTGATTGAAGCCGGAGAAACACGCTATTGGGTGCGGCGTGTACCGCCGCTAACACATGACAATCAAAACCTGCTTGCCGATATGCGGCGCGAGTTGCCGGGATTCCTGTTCTTCCTGCTTCATCGTGAACTGTCCACCCGTGAAGAGAGCCGCATGTGGTTTGCTCCGCGCTTACTGGCGACAGACGCCTTGCGGCGGATCATTCACTACAACCGAAGCAAGACCGAGGCAGAGATGTTGTCGATTGTCCGCGACATTATGGAAGCCGAGGCTCTTGCGGAGTATCGCTTCGACGTGAGCGATATGGTGAATATGCTGGAGGTACGCGGTATCCGTTCGGATCATCCGACCGTGCGGCGGATTCTTTCGGAGAATTGGCGGCTGTCGCCCGCGCCGCCGACCTATTACCAACGATACACGATTGCCTATAACGGTGAAATAACAAGGCAGGAGAGCAAAACTGCAAGAGTCTATACGGTCACACGCGAACTGCTCGAAGAACTGTTGCAGTGCGATTCGATCATATAGTATGTAAGAGTGTAAGGATAGAAATATAGATCATTTATTCTTAATGACTTACATATCTTACAAAAACTCTTACAACGTCCAACAAATACTTACGCTCTAACAACTGAAATCGAGTGTAAGAATGACGTAAGATATATAACTTTCTATTTCACTGAATATTGTGAAGACTTTTCAACAAACTTACAAAAAAAGATGAGCAACATTCAACAGATAAAACAGATTTCGATTCGGGCCTACCTTGCCGAACAAGGCTTGCACCCGGTTAAAGACAATCCGCGATACGGTCTTTATCTTTCACCGCTTCGTGAGGAACATTCGCCGAGCTTCAAGGTAGATTATATGCAGAATCTATGGTATGACTTCGGGCTGGGCACAGGCGGCTCTATTATAGACCTTATAATGCGATTAGAGCAGTGCGATGCCGGAGAAGCTATGCGGCGGTTGGAACGACACATCGGCGGGATGTCTGTTTCTCCTTTAAGCCCTTCGGGCTTTTCCTCCTCGCGGCTCGGCAGAGCAATTCAAAATTCCTCTGCTCTCGCTCCGCAGCGTCGGTTCATCGGAAAGAATCCTATCCCGCAGCGTACACCCTCAATTATCATCGAGAGGGTGCAGTCGTTGGAAAACCCTGCCTTGCTCGCTTACATAACAGAACGGGGCATCAACCTCGATACAGTGCGGGAACATTGTTCAGAGGTGCATTATTACGTGGCGGACAAATCCTATTTCGCAATCGGATTCTGTAATGATAACGGAGGTTGGGAGTTGCGCAACCGCTATTTCAAGGGCTGCACCTCGAAAGCCCCGACGACCCGCCGCGGCGATTATCCGACGTGCCTCGTTTTCGAGGGATTCATGGACTACCTCTCGTTTCTGACGCTCAAACGAAATCCGACCCCGCCGCACAATATCGTCGTACTGAACTCGGTAACGAACCTTGCCAAAGCCGTTCCGTTCATCGCGTCGCACGAACAGGTTTATACTTATCTCGACAACGACGAGGCAGGACGCAAAGCGACGGCGGAGTTGAAAGCCTCCTGCCGCAATCTCTCAGACCAATCCATTCACTATCGGCCGCACAATGACTTGAACGACTACCTGCGCAGTCGTTGTCCCGTGAAAGGGCACAAGCAGTCGCACGGCTGTAAGTTGTAACGTCGCAGACATCGAACGAATAGAGGGAAGAATAAAAAACAGCCGCAACCCAGAGGGAACCGCACGAACCACAAGGCTTGCCTTGTTATAGCCCACTATAACTACACGCTTTGCTTTCGTAGTTGTGGGCTCTCCCGAGGGGCTGGGCTTCGCCCCGTCCCACGCAGGCTCCGCCCTCGACCCGGCAAGGGCTTTCAGCCCTATGCAACCCGACCAAAGAGTGACCCGCTCTTTGGAAACTCCGCTCGAGGCATCGCCCCAAGACCCCAAACCCACTTATAGCAATCAAAATTATGGCAAAGACATCGGACAACATACGCCCGTGCAACATCGGGCAGAGCGAGGCACATAACAGGCGGACACCCCAATACCTCGCCCATATCAACAAAGAAAATATCTATCTGCGCACCGACCTTATGGACGGCAACGAAGTGTGGGTGTCGCCACGTATCGAGGGCGTGTCGCTTAGGGAGTATTACAAATACCTCGGCGAGATGGTTAAGACGAAGACGGGACGGGCAATGCAGACCAAAGATCGCACACGCCTGAACAAGAAGACCGGAAAGAACGTCGTTGTGCGCGGCAGTACACCTATCAAGGAAGGTGTCGTGGTCTGCAAGGCAGACACGACGATGGAACAGCTGCAACGATACGGAGAGTTATGCCGCGAGCGTTGGGGCATTACCCCGCTGCAAATCTTCATCCACCGTGACGAAGGGCACTACGGAATACCCAATGACAAAACCACATGGAAGCCGAACTACCATGCTCATATCGTATGGGACTGGATGAACCACGATACAGGGAAGTCCTGCAAGCTCACGCCGCAGGACATGAGCGAAATGCAGACCATACTTGCCGAAGCGCTCGATATGGAGCGCGGCACGGCGAAAGAGCAGACAGGGCGCGAGCATCTGGAGCGGACGGACTACATCATCGCCAAGCAGAAGCAGGAGGCTGAGAAAGCCCGTGCTGCCAAGGAACGAACCGAAACGGAATTGAAAGCGGTAAAAAGCGAACTGAAGACCGAGAAACTGAAAAACTCTGCCGCCGAGGTCGGCACGACCATTCTCGACGGTATCGGGTCGATGATCGGAACGTCGAAGGTCAAACGGCAGGAGCTGGAAATCGGACGACTGCAACACGAGTTGTCCACTCGGGACGAGAGTATAGAAATCCTGCAAAAGAAGATTCAGACCATGCAAAGCGAACATAGTCGGGAACTGACGGCAATGCAGGCGCAGCACGTGACGGAAACCGCGAACATGAAGAAACAATACGAAAAAGATTTGTCTTTTCTTCAATCGGTCGTTCGCAAGGCACTGGCATGGTTCCCTCGTTTCCGCGAAATGCTGCGCATGGACGAATTTTGCTGCAAGGTCGGATTCAACGACGAGCAGACGGAAACGCTTATCGGAGGCAAACCGCTCAAATACAGCGGTACGCTCTATTCGGAAACGCACCGAAAGCGATTCAACGCCGAGAATGTGATTGCAAGAATCGCTTCGGACGAAACAAACAACCGCAAATTCGGCCTTAAAATCGACGGGATACCTATTGTCAGGTGGTTCAGAGAACAAGCAGAGCGATTACAACACTATGTTCAGCCGGAACGGAATGGAAGAGGGTTGAAAATGTAGATCGCTGAAATAAAACTTGTAAAGGTGTAGCGTATTATCGTAGTTTTTAATTATTTTTGTAGTGGGATTGGGGAAACTCGTTCCAGACATATGATAAGAAGCGTTATGCTCATCAAGTATTTGGAAACGTAGGAAATTTTCAAATTGCATACTCAGATGGCATAGTGGTTCTCACGCATATAGCGTGGGCTGCTATCACTACATCTGTATGCAAGGTTTCCTACGACCTCCAAATAAAGACGTGGCATTGCAGTTCCACGCTTCGTGGTTAATAATGGTTCTTGTAGGGACTGGAGAACATGTAACTATTGCGTATGGTTTTGCTTAAAAGATTGATCCTCGTATTGTTTTTTGTAAACGTAGCTTTGGTTTCGTCTGCACAAAGTTCGTCGATTTACAAAATGTACAAAACACGAAATTACCACAATCAACTCAGATTAAATACAAAGACGGGAGAGGTACAACAAATTCAAGATGATGGCCAATCTTGGACAATTTGTAGTGCCCGAGAATTATTAGGAGATACAGCAGGGCGATTCTGTCTTTATGAAACGCAAAATATGTGGACTTTCATTATGCTCGACACATATACAGGCAAGAACTGGCAAGTTCAATTTAGCGTGAAAGGCGAGGACTATATGTTTGCTATTCCAATTAATTAGGTACTCTCTTGCTTTTCCATCCGAAGATTCAAAATGGACGAATAGATTTCAAATGTTTGCGACACAAAATATGTGGACATTTGTATTATTGGATTCTTATAACGGTAAATTATGGCAGGTACAATATAGTTCGCAGGATTTGGATAACTTAATGTGTATACCTATTAATGACCGAGAGTTAGTTTCTGATAATGAAGAATGTATCTTCTCAATTCAACCTTTAACGAGTATGTATCAATATTATCTCATCAATGACAATACTGGAGATATGTGGAAATTTCAGTGGAGTACGAAGGGGGATGATTACAGGTGGATTGAGCGATTTCGATAGAGTCGCTTTTAATATGCCTAATTTACTTATCATAGCTATTTGCCTTGTCGCTATTCTGCTCGCAGCTATAGCGGCAAGACGTTTACGCCTAAAAAAGGAGGCGGAACAACTTTCCGCAAAGATTCGTTGCATTCCATCCTATGAAAGCAACCGGATAAACGAGGAACGAAGGTTCGCAATCTCAACGTGCGATGAGCGCTTCTTTATTGACATCGCCACCGATTTAGAAGCCTGCTTTGCGAACTGCTATATAACTTTTTTACAGGAAAAGGAATTCTCCCGTTATTATACGGATTATTACAAAGAAGCGGATGCGCTCGTCCCGCAGCTCAAAACGTTCGGTATCAAGCCATCGGAAGTTATCTTGAAATTTCTCCATGACTTCGATAATATTGGCAAGCTCGTCAGATTGCATAACCAGCAAGTTATCCAAAATTCGCTTGATAGGCACAAACTCTTTTTCGATCATTGTTTGAAATATCCGTTGGACGAACAGCAGAGGCGTTCCATCGTATCGGAAGAGGATAATTGTCTGGTCGTAAGCAGTGCCGGAAGCGGCAAGACATCCTCCATCGTAGGAAAGGTCAAATACCTGATTGAAATAAAGAAAGTCGATCCGACACGGATTCTTCTTATCAGCTATACGAACAAGGCTGCCGCCGAGCTGACCGAACGAATGGGAATCGAGGGCTTGCGTGGCTATACTTTCCATAAGTTGGCCCTTGATCTGATTGGGCAGCAAACAGGTAATAAACCTTCGATCTGCGACAATACGGACGCGTTGTTCGTGAAAATATACCGCGAATTGCTGGCCGATTCGCGATTCCGTAAACATGCGGTCGAGTATTTCGTCGATTATCAATCCAACGAGGCGGATTGGGAGAAACGGAAAAATGAAAGACGACAGCAGCTATCCGAGCAAAAGGATATGCGGCTGAAAGCACTGCTTCCGGATATGGACGGCAAACAGATTTACGTGCGGAGCGAGCAAGAGCAGAAAATCTGTTTCGTCTTATCGTCCCTCGGCGTGCAGTTCAGATATGAGGAGCCTTACGAATATCCGGTAGCGGACGCGATGCACTCCCAGTACAAACCCGATTTTTCGATCCACTTTGAGCGAGACGGTAAACCGCAGCGTCTTTATCTGGAGCATTTCGGGGTAGATGAACACGGCCTCGTACCCGCATGGTTCGCCAAAGATCGGAATATCTCCTATGAAGAGGCCAACCAAAAGTATAACGACGGCATCGCATGGAAGCGGGCCGCCCACGAGAAATTCGGAACGAGACTAATTACGACGTCCAGCGTGGATTTTTACCGTTCGGATATTCGTGAGACGCTCAAACAATTGTTGCTCGATGCTGGTGTCCCTTTGCAAGAACGAACAGATGTTGAGTTGTACAGCATGGTATTACCAGAGGGCAGCAAGCAGGAAAAGGCATTTATTAGATTGATCGCTACATTCGTCACCTTGCTGAAATCGAGTTGCCGATCATTGAAGGACGTCTTGAAACAGACTAACGAAGCCGATGACCGGCGTAGTGAGTTCGTAGTCAAAAACATTTTCCGTCCCGTGTATGAACGCTATGCGGAGGCTTTGCGCAGTAGCGGACAAATCGACTTTACGGATGCCATCTTGCAGGCGACCGAACTTTGCCGGGCAACGCATCCAGTGTCGTATGAGTATATAATTGTCGATGAATTTCAGGATATATCCGTTGACCGCTACAACTTTCTCAAAGCCTTGCGCGAGGGAAATCCTCCGGCGAAACTCTATTGCGTAGGTGACGACTGGCAATCCATCTATCGTTTCTCGGGAAGCGATATGGCTCTTTTCAACAATTTCGCAGCTTTTTTCGGCCCGACCGAAATCAATAAAATCGAAACGACTTATCGTTTCGGCGAGCCGCTGGTCGGTTTGTCGGCCCGATTCATCCAACGTAATACGGCTCAAATAAAAAAGAACATTCGGCCGTTCAGCGGGCAAATGAAAACCGAACTATCGTTCCAAGCCTACGACCGAAACAGCTATTGCAATGTCATCGGACAGCTTATTGCATCCATTCCGGCCGACAAATCTGTGTTCCTGCTGGGGCGGTATTCATTCGACGATTACTACCTCTCGTTCATGTATAAAAGCGTCAAAGAGGGGAACAGATTTTACTATATCATCGGTGGCCGCAAGGTCGAATTCCTGACCGTGCACAAATCCAAAGGGCTTGAAGCCGCCTATGTGATTTTGCTCCAGTGCAACAAGGACACCTATGGCTTTCCCTCACTCGTAAGCGATGACCCGTCTTTGCAATACGTACTGACGGCAAGCGACTGCTTTCCTTATGGCGAGGAGCGACGGTTGTTCTATGTAGCAATCACACGGGCCAAAATTAAAACATGGGTTTTCTACGATGCACGATTCCCTTCTGTTTTTGTGGACGAGTTTCTGCGTCCTGAAAAAGTTACGGTGGAGAGTTACACCAAGCATCCGAATGCCAACAAGCGGTGGACGCACCGTGCTGACCAATTTTTGCTGACACTCTATCGTGAAGGGAAAAGCATCCGATATATTGCGGAGAAGATGGGGCGCAGTCAGACTTCCATCGTTATGCGGTTAGGGAAACTGGAAAGTCAGAAATAAATTTGATATCATTTGAGTTTGTGGCATTGCAAATAAAATTAAACGTCCATACAAAGAAAACACAGAATAATACACAACAAATAAACAAAACAAAGAATAAGTAAAAGAGGGTGCGTGACAAAAAAACAGGCAACATAAAATCGATACTTGACCGATAATTTTTTACAAGGAAATTTGGGATAGCAAAAACTTTGTTCTATATTTGCAGTCAAGAAAGGCATTTTGATTATGGCGCTAATATTTTATAAAAACGAAGCTGCCTCAAGCAGGCTGAAAGCTACAATACAAAGAACGGGAAAACTTGGCTTTACAGAGGCGACAGCTATACATTTGCAGTTTAAAGAAAATAGCATAGTGCAATTCGCGGAGGATGATCAAAACAAAGGTACGCTATACTTAATCAATGCGCCCGACTCGCAAGATGAGACTGTATTCAAAGTTTGCAAAGCTGGACGATACTTTTATGTAAATACAAAAGCGCTATTCGATAAACTGGGGCTCGATTACGAGGCAAATACTATTATCTTTGACTTGAAGCGAGCCACAGAATATACGGATATGGAAGTATACAAAATGAAAAAAAGAATTTTGCCGAGGAAAAATAAGTAAATAAAAAAGGATACCTTAATAAGGGGTAAGGCATCCTTCAGAGATAGAAATAATAAAGCGTTGGCGCGCATGAACGAGATTCCTCATCTTGTTCCTATTTCTGTTTTCTCGTTTGCGAAGATACAACTTTATACCGTATTTAGCAAGTTTTGCCCCATAAAATTATTTAATATGACAAACAATTTTATAGGTTCGGGGCAACCATACAATGTCCCAAGGGTCTCGATAAACCCCTTGATTGCTTTCGTTACAGCAACGGAACGTCGAAAGAAATCGATTGTAAAAGAGCAAAAGAAACCATCTGTATTCAAAGTAGCTCCATATGCAACAGCAAGGGCCGCAATGAAAAAATACGTTAAAGGTGGATTTGAGGAGGAATGTATTCTGGATGCGCTCCAAACCTTACAGTCTCGCCAAACAAGTTCTGTATGGGCAAAAAATGATGTTGCTAATTCGATTATCGCTTTGAGACATTTCATCGAAATCAATTTTCCCGACAGAGTAGGAAAAATACACTGTACTTTTCCCAAAGTAACCAATAAGGAATGTATTATGGCTGGTGTACAAATTACGGTTGCTCCCGATTTGATAATGCGGTGGGAAGATAATGGAAACAAGTATGTCGGTGCAGTAAAATTTCGGATAGCAAAGAACAAATTGGACTTTTCTGCCGGTCGTAATGCCGCGTCTTTGATTTCGTACTTCCTGCAAAAATCCATTGCAAAGCAAGGAGAGATCGTAGATAATGCACACTGCTTCTTTGTTGATGTAATGGCAGATGTAATATATCCCGCACCTTTGGATACCACACTATCCTTGCAGGAGATCAATGATGCTTGTCTCGAGTATGTAACCTTGTGGAATGCCGCTTAATAATGGGACGAAATCAACATGTCGTACCTCATGCTGGTCGATGGGCTGTACGGGGTGCAGGAAATCAACGTGTGACTAAAATCACACGCACGCAACGAGAAGCTATTGATATAGCACGGGAAATTGCTCGCAACCAAGAGTCAGAGCTGCTGATACATCGTCCGAATGGGCAAATCAGAGATCGTGATAGTTATGGAAATGATCCCTATCCGCCTAAAGGATAAGCATTAGTTAAGAATGGCAGGCTAATTAATAGTCTGCCACTCTTTTTCAATCTGCAATTTAAGAGAACATTGATTGGGAACAATTCGGGAACAAATTTGAAAATAAAAATCGCTAACAGTTAAATAATTAACTTGTTAGCGATTTTTATTGTACCCGGAGCCGGGGTCGAACCGGCACGACATTGCTGTCATTGGTGTTTGAGACCAACGCGTCTACCGATTCCGCCATCCGGGCAAGCCTCTTCCGTAGAATCGGGAGGGCAAAGATAGTCGATTCTTCGCAATTTTCAAAAAATCCGGTTATTTTTCAAAGAAAGCCTTGATTTTTTTCGCCTTGGCGGGGCCGACCAGCGCTGTCAACTCCTCGAACGGTGCCGCCTTGACCTTGGCCACGGTGCGGAAATGTTGCAGCAGCGTACGGACGGTCTTGTCACCGATGCCTTCGATCTGTTCCAGTTCGCTATGGATAAAGGCCTTACTGCGTTTCTGACGGTGGAATGAGACGGCGAAACGGTGCACCTCTTCCTGGATGTGCGCCAGAAAGTGGAAAAGGGGCGAAGTGGGACGGATGCCGACCAGGACAGGCGGGAATCCGCAGAGCAACTCGGAGGTGCGGTGGCGGTCGTTCTTAGCCAGCCCGGCGACAGGTATGTCCAGCCCGAGATACTCCAGCACCTCGTGAATGACGCCCATCTGCCCCTTCCCGCCGTCAGCAATAATGAGATCGGGCAGCTCGGCCCCCTCCTCCTGCAGGCGGCTGTAACGCCGGAAGACGACCTCGCGCATCGAAGCGTAATCGTCGGGGCCCTCCACGGTCTTGATGTTGAAATGGCGGTAGTCCTTGCGCGCGGGTTTTCCGTCGCGGAACACCACGCACGAGGCTACCGGATGGGCCCCCTGCAGATTGGAGTTGTCGAAGCATTCGATGTGCCGCGGCTGGCGGTCGAGGCGCAATTCCTTTTGCAGGGCATTCATCAACCGCTCGGTATATCGTTCGGGATTCTTGATTTCCAGGTTCTTGAGCTGCTCGGCGCGATAGATACGGGCGCTCTTCTGCGAGAATTCGAGCAGTTCGAGCTTTTCGCCGCGCTTGGGCACCGTGAAAGTCACACCGTCAAACAGCAGCGTCGTCGAGGGCAGGAACGGTACGATGACCTCACGGGCCAGCGTCCCGGCAATATGCTCGACGACATGCTGGATGGCCAGCGTCAGCATGTCGCGTTCGTCGCCCCCGACACCCGTCTTGAGTTTCACGGTATAAACGCCCACGACCGACCCGTGGCGGATACGCACGAAATTGCAATAGGCCACATCGTCGTCCGGAAGCAGCGAAAAAACATCCACGTCGACGATCTTCGCACTGACGATCACCGACTTGCCCGCATAGTTGTCCAGCGCATCGAGGCGCTGCTTGTAGCGCTGCGCCAATTCGAATTTCAATCCCCCGGCAGCACGTTGCATCTCCTGTTCGAGGTAGTTACGCACGGGGCGCAGGTCGCCCTTGAGCACCGCGACGACCATGTCGACGAGCCGGCCGTATTCCTCTTCGCCCTGCGCCCCGATGCAGGGGCCTTTGCAGTTGCCCAGGTGGTATTGCAGGCAGACCGTATATTTTCCCTTGGCGATCTGCTCGGGAGCGAGATTGAGTTTGCAGGTACGCAAGGGAACCACCTCGCGGATGAAATCCAGCACGCTGTGCTGCATCATCACCGATCCGTAGGGGCCGAAGTACTGCGACCCGTCGCGGTTCAGTTGCCGCGTCGACTGCACGCGCGGAAAATGCTCGCGGCGCACCACGATCCACGGATAGGTCTTATCGTCTTTGAGCAGGATATTGTACCGCGGCTGGAGGGTCTTGATGAGCGAGTTTTCCAGCAACAGGGCGTCGGTTTCGCTGTCCACGACGATATGGCGGATCTCGGCGATCTGCTTCACCAGCACGCGCACCTTGGGGCTGTGCTCCTTGCTCTGCACGAAATAGGACGAAACCCGCTTGCGCAGGCTCTTGGCCTTACCGACGTAGATGATCGTCCCCGAGCGGTCTACGAACTGGTAGACGCCCGGTGACAGCGGCAGCATCGCCACCTGCTCCCTGAGGTTGTTTTTTTCGGTTCCCGCCATAGCGTTAATCGCAATGCAAATGTAGCAATTATTTCACAAAACGCGCCATCCCCTGCGGCATGCCTCCGGCGCACGCAGAGATGGCCGCATTTGACACACGCATAAACTAAAACATCCGATTTTTTGTTTTATTCGTCGGAACGGCATATATTTGCGGCACATTGAAAACAAACCCAAACCCTATGAGAAAATTTTTACCTTTTCTCTTCGCCGCAGCACTCGCATCGTCCTGTATCGACAACGCTTACGACCTGTCGAACGTGACCACGGACGATGTCACCATCGGCGACGAGGACTCGGAATACCGGCTGCCGCTGGCCACGGTATACGTAAGTATGAGTGAACTGAAGGAAGGAGGCGCGGACATCAAAACGCTCTTCGACGAAGCGGACATCTGGCTTCCCTCGCCCCTGCCCGGAAACGCCGCATACGTCGACCTGCGGGAACTCCAGAACACCCCGGAGACAATCACGCCGCTGCTCGATGCACTGATCGACCAGATGATGGACGACGATGCCAAGATCACCGCCGTCGCCGACCTGCTGGCGGAAAAATACCTCTCGACCTTCCTGCCCCTGCTCCCCCCGAATACGGATCCGGCAGATTTCAAACCGGTCTTCATCGAGGCGTTCCGCAATATGCCGATGCTGCACGACCGGCTTTCGGGCGAGGTCAAATCCCTGGCCGGCAGCTACCTGACAGAGCTCAAAGTCCAGGATGTAACCTACGACATCGGTAAGATCGACATCGGCGGCGACGTGGTGGACATGATCTGCGAGAACCTCGACAGTGATGGCACCCCCAACCCCAAAAACACGCTGCACCTCTACGGCAGCATCACGAGCGCCCTACCCGTGAGCCTGCGGCTCGTGCCCTATTTCTCGCCTACGAACGTCCGGTTCGACGTAACGGTCGAACCCGGCAAAACGAACGAGATCAGGGAGACGCAACTTTTCGAAAGCGACCTGCGGCAGATCATCGAGGGTGCCGAGATCATCCTCCCCGTCTCGCTGGAGAAATACTATCCAGGCTACGATTTCACGTCCGATCAGCAAATCGTCATCACCCTGCGCCTGATCAAGCGCGGCGGCCTGAAGCTCAACCTCTAATCCGGCACAGAACATGAAAAAATATACGCATTCCTATTCACGCTGCTGCTGGCATCCGGCGCCGCGGCACAGAACCCGACGGCCTATTTCATGGAGGGGTCGACCCTCCGCAGCCAGTTCAACCCGGCTTTCGCCCCCTTACGCGGCTATGTCAACATCCCCGGGCTGGGCGGACTGGACATCAACGTGAGCGGCAACCTCTCGATCGACAAAATACTCTATCCGCGCAACGGAAAACTCGTCACACTGCTCGACAGCTCCGTATCGACGGCCGACGCCCTTTCGGGACTCAAAGCCGACAACCTCCTGGGTCTCGACACGCGCGTAAACCTCATCGGGTTCGGCGCCTTCACCCGCAACCACAAGAATTTCTGGTCGTTCGACCTCAACGCCCGCGTCACGACCGACGCCACCCTGCCCTACTCGCTCTTCGACTTCCTGAAACGCGGCAATAGCGGCGACATCAGCAACATCGGCATCACGGCCGACAGCTATCTCGAAGCGGGTTTCAACTACTCTTTTCCGCTGCTCGACGACAAGTTATACATCGGTGTGCGGGCAAAATTCCTGATGGGCGTGGCACGTGCGCGGATGTATTTCACGCAATTCAACGTATCGCACAACGAGGAACGCTGGCTGATCAACGCCGCGGGCGGGCTGGACATCACGGCCGCAGGGCTCGACGTCAAGACCGAACTCAACGACCACGGCGAAGAGGTCTACAAGATGGACGACATCAGCCTCAAGCCCACCTCGCCCGCCGGCTACGGCTTCGCGGTCGACTTCGGAGCCACGTACGACATCCTGCCCAACCTGCAGGCATCGCTGGCGGTGAACGACCTGGGCTTCATCGGCTGGAGCAAGAACAAGAACGTAACGGGTTATTCGGCGAAGGAGCTATCCTTCACGGGCGTGACGGTCACCGAGGACGGCACCGAGTCGCCCGACTTCGACATCGACGTACTGGAGTTCCACAAGGGCGCGGCCAAGAGCGTATCGCGCATGCTGCGCGCCTCGATCAACGCCGGCCTCGAATACGAGGTATGGCGCCATAAGATCGGCATCGGCCTGTTGTATACGGCCCGCGTGTGGGAATACAAGACCCTGCACAACATCACCGGGTCGGTCAATTTCCACCCGATCCGCTGGTTTACCGTCACGGGCAGCTATTCGGTGATCGACAACCGCGGCGGCGCCGTGGGGCTGGCGCTGAACCTGAACCCCAGCTGGATCAATTTCTACCTTGCCACGGACATCGTCACGGCCAAGCATACGCCCCAGTTCATCCCCATCAAGCAGAGCGTGATGAACGTCACGCTGGGCATCGGCGTACCGATCGGCAGGCGCAGCCACCGTATCGCGGCCTATGTGTACGACAAGGATCGGCGGTAAACGAACGGGAAACCCGGCCTTTTCAGGCCGGGTTTTTCTTATCAGGACGCCCGAAAATTCTGCCGAACCGGGCATAAAGGCACTTGGAGTACGCAAAAAAGACAGCCTGCGGCAACAAACGCACCCTCCCTTTCCATATTTTAGGCGCACCCATACCATAATCGGGCAATGACATTGGTTTATCGGAAACTTTATTTATCTTTGCAATATAGAGATTACGAAAGCATTTCTCAGGGGACGAACTTATTTCCCCGCCCCGGATGTTTTTGCGTTTAAATATTGCGACGGCCCCTCAAATCTGTGTGAAGTTGCGTCACTACTTTTGAATTCTTCAAAATCACGGGCCGTCGCAATCTTTTTAAACAAAAATCATGCCATAGCCCATCCGATTTTCCTCGCCCCCAGTCTATCCCGCTTCGACGAGGCTACGCTCCAGTACGGCACGCGTCGCCATGCGGCCGGCCTCGACAATTTCCCGGGCGCGGTAGAATTCAAAAATCCCGAAACGGTCGGCAGGCATCTCTATCAGCAGGTCGGGCTTGTAAAGCTTGCACATCAGGCGTGCGATATGCTGCTGCATGATCTCCGACGATGCGGTAATCACCTTATAATAGTTCAGCGAAGCCTTGTTGCGGACGGCCATCTCCTCCGAGAACGGGGCGCTCACATCCACGGCGACCAGGACGTCGCCCGGTTCACGGCGCACCCGGTTCAACGGCAGCGGATTGACCGTACCGCCGTCGACCAGCACCTGGTTCCCCCGGCGTACGGGACGGAATACCGACGGGATGGAGATAGACGCCCGGATGGCATCGTACAAGCCTCCCCTGTCGAGCACGACTTCGCGCCCCGTCAGCAGGTCGGCGGCAACCGCGGCGAACGGCAGCGGCATCTTCTCGATCTTCACGTCGGGCACCAGCTCCTTCATGGCCCGCATCACGCGGTCGCCCTTGACGAGTCCCTCGGTGCTCAGCGCAAAATCGACCAGCCCGAAAACCTTATACTTGTCGAGCGTATACATCCACTCCTTGAAGGGTTCGAGATGCCCCGAGGCATACATGCCCCCGACCAACGCCCCCATCGAAGTGCCGGCCACAGCATGCACCTCGAATCCCTGACTCTCCAACTCCTCGATCGCCCCGATATGGGCAACACCACGCGCGCCGCCGCCCGCAAGCACCAGCGCAGCCCTTCTTTTTTTCATAAATTCATCTTGTTTATCCGCTCCCGGACTTTATCCCACGCATGGGTTCCGAACAGACAGCTTGCACGCATCGTGCCGCACATCCCGGCAAAACGCGACATCGGAATAACGAAACACAATTCGTCCGCACCGACCCACGGGCGCACCGAAGGATCGAACAGCCCCAGGAAACACCTGCGGCCGCCGTTACGGTTTTCCCGCACGGCCTGCGACACCACGGTACTGCATCCCGAGCCGAACGGCGCCGCAACGGCATCCGGGGCGTCGTTGTCGAACCCGGCCCATGTCACGAGCCCCGCCAAGACGTCTGGCGTAGCGAAGAATAGCACGCCTTCCGCCCCGTCGAACGTCCCCGCCGCATCCACACGCACGAACTCGAGCCACGCCTTCGGCCCCGGCCGCAGGTCGAGCGCAGCGATGAAGTCCAGCACCATTTCGGGCGTCTGCTTATAACGCTCCTTGAGCGAGACGAACTGCGGGACGAATTCCGGCATGGGGCTGAAACCCGTATAGAACTTGCCGCCCCCGCAACCGATATTCGAGGCGTTGAGCCCCACGGGCCGCCCGTCACGCGCCTCGGCCAACGCCTTGAAAAAACACCCGCCCGCCTTTGCGGCGGGGCGCAGCGGTTCGTCCGTATAGCGAAACAGCAGGGGCAGCTCCGGCACCGGGCCGAAAGCCTCGCGGAAAGCGGCGACAAATTCTCCTGTCTGCATGGCATTCATCCGTTTGTAATTACATAATCCATAAATACGTCGTGCGGTTCGACGGGCAGTGCCCCGACCAGCTGGTGGGCGTAGCAGACCCCGACCTTCACGCCCCGGAACCCGGGCTGCGAGAGGTATTTGTCATAAAACCCGCGGCCGCGGCCCATGCGGGCACCGGCTTGCGTAAATGCCGTTCCAGGAACGACGATCAAATCTATTTCGGACGGTTCGCACGGCATTGCGTCCCCGTCCGGTTCGGCGATCCCGAAGGCCCCCGCACGGAGTGCCCCGGGTACGTAATCGAAGAACCGCATCGCGTCGCCCCCGACCCGGGGGACGACGATCCGCCTGGCGGAGCCCCACCGGGCAAGCGCCTCCTCCGTCGCGGGTTCGTCGGGCAGGGCACAGAAAAACGCCACGCACCGCGCTGTCCCGAAAGGCCCCGATTCCGCTACCCGGCGGAAGATCCGCCCGGATGCCGCCGCACGTTCTTCGGGGGAGAGGGACAGGTTCTGTTTTTTCATCGCTGCACGCAGCTCTTTTTTAGTCATAAAACCCTCCTTTTCGGCATAAAATTCCCGGCCGTTTCTATTGTTATTCTGCAAACAATGGCTATCTTTGCGTCCGGGAACACAAAACTTTAACAAATATAAACAAATTTAAATCATTATGAGCTGTTTTTTATCTAATTCCTCGCTCGGCAAGAAGTTGGTGATGAGCGTAACGGGGTGCTTCCTCGTGCTCTTTATCCTCTTCCACATGTCCATGAACATTGTGGCGATCATCTCGCCCGAGGCTTACAACATGATCTGCGCACTGCTGGGGGCCAACTGGTACGCGCTGGCCGGTACGCTCGTACTGGCGGCAGGCGTGGTCATCCACTTCATCTACGCCGTCATCCTGACGCTCGAAAACCGCAAGGCACGCGGTTCGCAGCGCTACGCCGTAACGGTCGTGGAACCGGGCGTCAAATGGGCTTCGAAAAACATGCTCGTACTGGGCTTCATCATCCTGGGCGGCCTGGCACTCCACCTGTTCAATTTCTGGGCTAAAATGCAGCTCGTCGAAATCATGGGCGGCCATGAGAATTCGCTGGGCTTCGGCGCAGCCGACGGCGCTTCGCTGATCGCCTACACCTTCTCGCAGTGGTATTACGTGGTGATCTACCTCGTGTGGTTCTTCGCCCTCTGGTTCCACCTCACGCACGGCGTATGGTCGATGTTCCAGACGGTAGGCTGGGCCAACGACACGTGGTATCCCCGCCTGAAATGCATCGCCAATATCGTAGCGACGATCATCTTCCTCGGCTTTGCCGCCGTCGTGGTGGTTTACTTCATCAAGAGCATCTGCCCCTGCTGCGCAGGCGCCTGCTAACCGATTATCCAGAACAATAAACACACAACAGATATGGCTTTTAAATTAGATGCTAAAATCCCTGCCGGCGCTCTCGCAGAAAAATGGAGCAACCACAAGGCAGCTATCAAGGTCGTAAGCCCCGCGAACAAGCGCAAGCTCGACATCATCATCGTCGGAACCGGCCTGGGCGGTGCTTCCGCAGCCGCTTCGCTCGGTGAACTCGGATATAACGTAAAAATATTCTGCATCCAGGATTCGCCCCGCCGCGCGCACTCGATCGCCGCACAGGGCGGTATCAACGCTGCGAAGAACTACCAGAACGACAACGACTCGGTATACCGCCTGTTCTACGATACGATCAAGGGCGGCGACTACCGCGCACGCGAAGCCAACGTATACCGCCTGGCCGAGGTTTCCAACCTCATCATCGACCAGTGCGTGGCCCAGGGCGTACCTTTCGCACGCGAATACGGCGGCCTGCTGGCCAACCGCTCGTTCGGCGGCGCACAGGTATCACGTACGTTCTACGCCCGCGGCCAGACGGGCCAGCAGCTCCTGCTGGGCGCTTATTCGGTACTCAACAAGGAAATCGCAGCCGGCACGGTGAAAAGCTATCCGCGCCATGAAATGCTCGACATCGTCATCGAGGACGGCGAGGCAAAGGGTATCATCGCCCGCAACCTCGTCACCGGTGAGATCGAGCGCCACGGCGCACACGCCGTGGTGATCGCCACGGGCGGATACGGCAACGTATTCTTCCTTTCGACCAACGCCATGGCATCGAACGGTTCGGCTGCATTCCAGTGCTACCGCAAGGGCGCCGGCTTCGCCAACCCCTGCTTCACGCAAATCCACCCGACCTGCATCCCCGTACACGGCGATCAGCAGTCGAAGCTGACGCTCATGTCGGAGTCGCTGCGCAACGACGGCCGTATCTGGGTTCCCAAGAAACTCGAAGACGTGAAGGCCATCCGCTCGGGTGCCAAGAAACCGTCGGACATCGCCGAGGAAGACCGCGACTACTACCTGGAGCGCCGTTACCCGGCCTTCGGTAACCTCGTGCCGCGCGACGTGGCTTCGCGTGCCGCCAAGGAGCGCTGCGACGCAGGCTTCGGCGTGAACGAAACGGGGCTGGCCGTATTCCTCGACTTCAAGACCGCCATCGAGCGTCTGGGCAAGGATATCATCAAGCAGCGCTACGGCAACCTGTTCGACATGTACGAGGAGATCACCGACGTGAGCCCCTACGAGCAGCCGATGCAGATCTTCCCCGCCGTGCACTATACCATGGGCGGCATCTGGGTCGACTACAACCTGATGACCACCATCCCCGGCCTGTATGCCATCGGCGAGGCCAACTTCTCCGACCACGGTGCCAACCGCCTCGGCGCCTCGGCGCTGATGCAGGGTCTGGCCGACGGTTATTTCGTACTGCCCTACACCATCGGCGACTACCTCTCGCACAAGATCCAGGCTCCGAAGGTGAAGACCGACACCAAGGCCTTCGACCAGGCTGAGAAGGAAGTCAAGGAGAAGATCGCCAAACTGCTCTCGATAGGCGGCAAGCAATCGGTGGACGATATTCACAAGAAACTCGGCCACATCATGTGGGAGAACGTCGGCATGGCCCGCACCAAGGAGTCGCTCGAAAAGGCGATCACCGAGATCCAGGCACTGCGCAAGGAGTTCTGGAAGGACGTGAAGGTCGTAGGCAAGGAAAACGACTTCAACGTCGAGTTGGAAAAGGCGCTCCGCCTGGCCGATTTCCTGGAACTGGGCGAGCTGATGGCCCGCGACGCACTCAACCGCGAGGAGTCATGCGGCGGCCACTTCCGCACGGAGCACCAGACCGAGGAAGGCGAGGCCAAGCGCGACGACGAGCACTTCGTATATGCCGCCGTATGGGAGTACAAGGGCGAGGACGCAGCCCCCGAACTGACGAAAGAACCGCTGAACTTCGAATTCGTACACCCCGCACAGCGCAACTACAAAGACTAACCGTTTGACGTTGTAACACTTTAATAACAAATTGAAATTATGAATTTTACATTAAAGATATGGCGTCAAAAGGACGCTAAAGCAAAGGGTGGTTTCGAAACTTACAAAGTCGAAAACATCTCGGCCGACACCTCGTTCCTCGAGATGCTCGACATCCTCAACAATAACCTCATCCACGAGGGCAAGGAGCCCGTGGCATTCGACCACGACTGCCGCGAAGGTATCTGCGGCATGTGCTCGCTGCACATCGACGGCCATGCCCACGGTCCCAGCCAGGCGGTCACGACCTGCCAGATCTACATGCGCAAGTTCAAGGACGGTGCGACCATCACCATCGAGCCCTGGCGCTCGGCAGCGTTCCCCGTCATCAAAGACCTCGTGGTGAACCGTTCGTCGTACGACCAAATCCTGCAGGCGGGAGGTTTCATCTCGGTACGCACCAACTCGGTGCCCGACGGCAACGCCATTCCGATTCCGAAGGCCGACGCCGACGAGTCGATGGACGCCGCCGCATGCGTAGGCTGCGGAGCCTGCGCCGCGACCTGCAAGAACGGTTCGGCCATGCTTTTCGTCGCTGCCCGCGTATCGTCGCTCGCCAAGCTGCCGCAGGGCCGCGTGGAGGGTGCACGCCGCGCCAAGGCGATGGTCGCCAAGATGGACGAACTGGGCTTCGGCAACTGCACCAACACGGGTGCCTGCCAAGCCGAGTGCCCCAAGTCGATCTCCATCGCGCACATCGCACGCCTGAACCGCGAATTCCTCTCGGCAAAATTCGAAGACTAAACGGACATATGCGACCGGCTTTCCCCGCTTTGCGGAAATGCCGGGCAGACAAAGGGGAGGGACTGCATTGTCCCTCCCCTTTTTTATTGTATCGTTATGCAAACTCCGCTTCCGGTTCTCAATATGCGCCCCGGCCATACCCGGCCGTCGTCTCGCGCCAATGCCGGACGCGGGAAGGCAGACGGTACCATTTTTGCGGCGACGGATGAAATACAAAACCGCAATGCCATGGAAAGAATTGTAGAATTTCCGACCGACCGCACCGTCATCTCCACCGAAAACAACGGGTTCGCAGGCGACGAACGCGACGAAACCCTGATCGACGAAAATCTCGTGGAAACCGAGATCCCGCTGGCGGACAGGATCCCGGGTGCCGTCCGGGAGACCGAAGAGGGCGACAGGCCGATCTATGACGAAGAAGGGCACCGGAACGATCCGGGCGGGGAGTAAAACGGAGCCGGCGAAGCCCCAGCCTTTATTGCGGGCGGATCGACGAAAGCCGCGCCACCTGCTTGAGGTCGAACTCGCCGTAGATGTTCACCACAACGGTTTCCTTCGCACCGTAGGTAATCATCACCAGCTCTGACTTGACCGACAGGGCCGTTTCCCGGATATAGAACTTCGTGGTCTGCCCGTCCTCCGTACCGGAGGTGACGGGCTGGAATTTCCGGTCGGCGGCGACGGCGGCCTCGGCATCGCGCACCAGCATCCCGCTGTCCCCGCCTTTGAGAGCAATGATACGGATATACTCAATGTCCTTCAGTAATACGGCAAGTCCTTTATCCCCCCTTTGCGCGGCCTGACGGCTCATCATCTGCATCATCTTCTGCTCCAGCAGCACGCTGGTAAATCCTTCGGAGGCATCGTACCGCCGGAAGAAATTGTCCACGGAGCTGCTCTGCGCCGATACAGACCGCGGCAGGAAGAGGCAAAGGGCAAATATCAATAACAATCGTTTCATGGATTCCGTGATTATAATTACATGAGCAGCGAAATGCCGAAACTCAGCGTATGGCACTCGGGGCCGCCCCCCTTCTTGAAAAGGGGCGTCACACCGTAACGGACGAAAACACCGACACCGCTATAGGAAACCGAACCGCCCACACCGAACTGATATGTCCGCAATCCCGAAAGCTCGTACTGCACCTTCGGCTTTTTATGCAGTGAAGTCAGCTCGATCCCGAAGTCGGAATACGCGATGGCCGACACCTGAAAATTCCTGAAAGGCTTGTAAATAAGCCTCAGAGGAATACCGAGCGACGAAGTGACGAACTTCGATTTGTCGGCCGGTTCGTCCAGCGCCACGGGCAGGAGGCGTCCATGTTCGTACCCAAGGCGGATTTGCGCATCGGAAAGCCGGTAATTATCCACGGCAAAATTCAAATCTGTGGCAAAATAGAGTGTACGGTTGCGGTTCAGAGCAACCTGCACCTGTAAAACCGAGGCTGCGACATGGATCGAACTCCCCAGCTTCTGGTCGAGAAAACCCTTCTCTTCGGGGGCATAACCGTCGTAATCGACCCCAACCAGTTGCGAGAACCCGAATTCACCACAGTTGAACAGATAGAGTTTCACACGCCCCGACCGGGTCACCACATCGGCGTACTCCGGTTCCGGGGCACGCCCCAGTGTAATCCCGAACCCGGCCACCTCGAGTATGACATTGCCCTCGCGGTCTGCTCCGCGCAGTGCCATCAGGTCGTTGCCCACCGTATCGATCCTCCGCAACGTATCGAGCCCCAGTGAATCGCGGTTCATCGCCATAACGGGCCGTTCGCAGGTTCCTCCCCGCTGCACACGGAGTTCACCTTCGGTCTGCGCCGATACCAGCCAAGGCAAAAGCAGAATAAGTGCCAATAATAATCTTTTCATAGCCATTCCGTTTCAGGTTTTACAGCGAGAGCGAATAGGCAAACCCGAACGAGACCGTATGGCAGTCGGGGCCGGCATCGTGCTTGAACAGCGGCGTGATACCGTAACGGGCATAAAGGCCGAACCCGCGGTATGCGACCGACGCACCCAGGCCGAACTGGTATGCCCGGAATCCGGACAAACTGTGCTTCTCCTTCGGTTTTTTATAGATGGCATCCGCCCCCAGCATGAAATCGGAATAGGCGACGGCCGTGATCCGGAGGCGTTTCACAGGCTCGTAGATCAACCGCACGGGAATACCGAGCGAGGAGGTGACCGCCTTCGACTTGTCGGCCGGTTCGTCCAGAGCTACCGGCACGAGGCGTCCGCCGATGTTGCCAAGGGTGATTCCCGAATCGGCAAGGCGAATGTTGTCGAGCGTGTATTGCAGGCCGAGGCCGAGGCTGAGCGTCCGGCTCCGGTTCAGCGACAGGCATATCTGCATGACCGAAAAACTGAAATGAAACGACGGGCCGAGTCGCTGGTCGAGGAACCCCGCCTCACCGGGGGCATAGCCGGAGTAATCGACCCCGGTCAACTGCGTGAAACCGAACTCCATATCGCTGAGCAGGTTGAGCCAAACCCGGGGCGATTTCACCTCCATCTTCTGCATCGGGGTATGCCCCAGCCGGAGGCCGAAGCCGGCGACTTCGAGCACCATGCTGCCGTCGCGTCCCCCGTCGCGCAGGGTCACCAGGCCGTTGTCGACCGTGTCGATACGCCGCAGCGTGTCGATACCCAGCGAGTCGCGGTCGACGGTTTCGATGGTCACGGGTTTCCCGTCGGCACGGCGGAAACGAACCGAGTCGGCGTTCTGCGCCGCAACGGGTGAAAAGGCCAGGAGCAATACCCCCGCAAAAACAAACAGTTTCTTCATGACATATCATTTTAATCGTTCACAATCAATTCTTCGACCAGATGCTCAGGGTCGGCGAACTCGGAAAAACCCTGCAAATAGACCGTCGTCCGCATGGCGACGTCCTTGTCGTAGACCGCTTGCCCGTCGATGTAACAATAGGGGCGGCGCATGTACTCCACGCACAGAAAAAGGCCGAGCGCCACGACGGCCGCTGCCGCGATCCCGCACAGGCGCAGGAACCTCCGCTTCCTGCCGGGTCTATGCCCGAAGGCCTGCACCCGCTCGGGCAGGCATTCCCCGGCAAGTCCGTCCATGCCGCAGAACATCGCCCGGGCATAGCGCAAACCGGGATCCGTTTCCCCCTCCCGGAAATAAGCCTTCAGTTCCTGCTCTTCGGCATCGGTCGTCCGCGCCTCGAAATAGCGCTCCAACAACTTCTCAATCCGTTCTTTCCGCTCTTTCATCGTCCATCATTTTTTTCAGTATTCCCCTCAGTGCATTGCGGGCGCGGGAGAGGATCACGCGCACCTGGGCTTCGTCGCAAGCCACCATGCCGGCAATCTCACGGGTCGGATAACCCTCGATGTCCTTCAGGTACAACACCTCGCGCTGCCGCCCGGGCAACTCCGCCATCGCACGGCGCACCAGGTCACGCGCTTCCCACCCTTCGGCATCCCCCGTCGTCGCACGCTCCGCCCATCCTGCCACAGCATTGTTGCGGCGCCCGTCCGCCCGCCGCCGGCGCAGGCAATCGTAACAACGGTTGCGCACGGCTGCCATCACGAAGGAAGCGATGTCACGGCAACCGTCGAGCCGCCCCCGCTCCGTCCACAACCGCTCCAGCAGGTCGTGCGTCACGTCCTCGGCCTCGTCGGCGCAAAGCAGCAGGCTTTGTGCATAACGGAACATACGGTCGCGGAGCGGCACAACGTAACGGGTGAATTCGAATTCCTTCATTGTATTTGTAAGACGAAGCAGCCGGGCAAAACGCAACACCGGATCGGTAAATATCGTAATTTTTTCCTCAATAGAAGCCTTTCCGATCCCATGCCGGAGCTCCTATAATATAGGTATGGCAAAAAAATGCAGATTTTTTGAAGAAATTTAGTACTTTGTATTGCATAATACTAAAATATGTATTATATTTGCAATACCAAAGTAGTAGTAAACCGGAAATATTAACCCTAAAATACCTCTACGACTATGAAAGAGACAGTAAACGTAAATATCGGCTCGCAGGCTTTCACCCTCGACGAAGATGCTTACCGTGTACTCAGGAGTTATCTTGACGACATACGCAGCCGCCTGCCCGAATACGACACCGAAACCATGGGCGACATCGAGGTACGCATTGCCGAGATATTCCGCGAGATCGTCTCCTCTCCGATGCGCGTCATCACCCTCGACACGGTGCGCACGGCGATGCATCGAATGGGGGCACCCTCGGACTTCGGCGAGCGCCGCGGCAACACCGCCCGGCAGGAGGACGAGGAAGCCGAGCCGGAAACCCGCAAGCTCTACCGCTCGCGCACCGACCGCTCGATCGCCGGCATCTGCGGAGGGCTGGCCGACTTCTTCCATGTAGATGCTACGGTCATGCGGCTCCTCATGCTGTTCCTGATAATCTTCGGCGGGCTTTCGATCTGGGCTTACATCATCCTCTGGATCATCATCCCCGAACAACCCGCCCCGAAATTCAATATTAACCGTAAAAACCGATAAAACCATGGCAACGGACAAAACAAAAAAACTGTACCGGGTACGCGACGGCATCATCGCTGGCGTCTGCGGCGGACTGGCCGACTTCTTCGGGCTCGACCCGTCGCTCATACGCATCGCAACTCTCATCCTCATACTCTTCGGCGGGCTTTCGCTCTGGGTATACATCATCCTCTGGCTGATCGTACCGAAGGCTCCGAAGCGATTAACCGAATAAAGCATTATGGCTGAAGACAACGTAAAAGCGCAGATGCGCAAGGGAATCCTGGAGTATTGCATCCTCGCCATCCTTTCCCGCGAAGATTCGTATGCTCCGAAGATCATCGCCGAACTCAAAGAGGCCGAGATGATCGTGGTCGAGGGTACGCTGTACCCGATCCTCACACGGCAGAAAAATTCGGGGCTCCTGACTTACCGTTGGGAAGAATCCCCGCAGGGGCCGCCCCGCAAATACTACACGCTGACCGACAAGGGGCGTGAATATCTTAAAACGCTCGACGAAGCCTGGGACGAACTCGTAGGCCAGATACAGGTCATTCGCCACGGAAAATAAAAAATCAACCCTTAAATAATTACAACCATGAAAAGAATACTTTTGATCGCAGTCCTGCTGGGCACCATGATCACCGCCACCACATATTTCGTCTGCATCGCAGCCCCGTCGGTACTCTTCGGCAAGGGCATCAAAGGCAGCGGCAACATCGTCACGCGCACCATCGACGCCCCGGATTTCGACCGTGTGGATGCGGCACGCGCCGTGAAGGTCGTCATCACCGGCAAGGCGACCGGCAAAATCACGATCGAAGCCGACGACAACATTATGGAATACGTAGTGGTGGAGGCCAAGGGCGGACGCCTGACGGCGACCATCGACAAGTCGGTCAACAACGTATCGAACGCCGACGTGACCGTCACCGTCCCGGCCAACGGGCGCATCCGCGCACTCGACGCATCGAGCGCCGCACGGATCACGAGCGAGGTCACGCTGACGGCCGACAAATTCTCGATCGACGCATCGAGTGCCGCCAGGATCGACGCGGCCGTGAAATCGACCTCCTGCACAGTGGCCGCATCGAGCGCCTCGAACATCGACGCCGCCATCGAAACCGGCACCTGCACGGTAGAGGCATCGAGCGCATCGAAGATCACCCTGAAGGGCTCCGCCGACAAATGCAGCATCGACATGAGCTCGGCCGCAAAACTTTCGGCCGCCGAATTCACGGTCGCCGACTGCAGCGTCGACACCTCGAGCGCTGCCAAAGCTACGGTCAACTGCACGGACAAACTCCGCGCCGAGGCTTCGAGCGGCAGTTCGATCCGTTACACGGGCGACTGCCAGACCAGCATCAGCAAATCGAGCGGCGGCAGCGTAAGCAGGAAATAATCCCCCAACGGCACAACTATGAAAGAGGTTAAAAAATGCAGCATATCGGGCGTAGCGTTCACGATGGACGCCGATGCCTACCAGGAGCTGGAGAACTATCTCGACAGTCTGAAAAAGACCTACAAGGATACGCCCGACGGAGCCGAGATCGTCGCCGACATCGAAGCCCGCATAGCCGAGCTGATCCTCACGACGCAGGACAACACCCGCGTGGTCGAGAAACCCCTGATCCTGAATATCATCCACCAGATGGGCTCGGTCGAGGACATCTCCGAGGAGAGTTCGGACAAAAAAGCCACCGAAGAGCCGCGTATCCCGCGCCGCCTTTACCGCGACACGGAGAACGCCAAACTGGGCGGCGTATGCGCCGGCATCGGCAAGTACTTCGACGTCGATCCCGTATGGATCCGGCTGGGCATGTTCCTGCCGATCCTGCTGAGCTTCCTGCACTGGATTCCGTTCATGGACTGGACGGAACCGATGATGGGCAACCTGTTCGGCATCTTCGTCATCTGCTACGTTATCATGTGGTTCGCCGTACCGGCGGCACGCACGGCACGCCAGAAGCTCGAAATGAACGGCGAAAAAATCACCGCACAGTCGATCCGCGAGACCACCGAAGCCACCGCGGGCTGCGATCCCGACGTCAGGGCCAAGCCGATCGTGGCGGAGGCCGTCTCGGTCTTCGGCAAAGTGGTGCTGATCCTGCTCAAGCTTTTCGCGGGGCTGCTCGTATTCGGGCTTATCATGGGGGCCTGCGCCCTGATTATCGGGCTGTTCGCCCTGGTCGTGGGCGGCGGAGGCATACTCTCGCCTTTCTTCCCGCTGGGCATGACGCTGTGGGTACCTATTCTCGGCATATTTATTGTACTGATTCCCGTCATACTGCTCATTTATGTACTGATGTGCCTCATCGCTTCGCGCAAGCCCGGAGGCACGGCCGTGCTGGTCATCTTCCTGCTGTGGCTCGCAAGTTTCATCGCATGCGCCTGCATCGCCATCCGCGAGGATGTAGGCGACCGGTTCCGCGCCAAGCGTAACGTGATCGAACAGGTGCTCAACACCGAAGTGGTGATCGACAACGACACGACGACGGTACAAAAGCTGCTCAAGGAGTACGAAAGCCAGAACGTCATCGAAGACGGCCAGAAGACACTGCACATCAGTATCCCGAACAAATCGATCGACATTACGATCGACAAAGACAAGGCCGGGCTGGAAGTGAAGGCCGACGGCAATCGGGTGAAGGTGGGGAAAAGCCGCAAGGCTTCCTCAGAAAAGGCCGGCCAGAGCACGCAGGCAGCCGCAGAGGCGGACGCAGACACTACTGCGCAGGGGCAGCAGACCGAATAAGGCCACAGGCGTTAGGTAAAATAAAAAGTTTTTTCGGAACGCAGGGCGCACCCACGGGTAGCGCCCTCGTTTTTTTGAAAAATTTAAAATAATTACTACCTTTGAGGGATTTTGTGTTTAAACGAAAAACTATGGCTGGCAGCAAATGCATCGGCATTCTCACATCGGGAGGCGACGCCCCCGGCATGAATGCGGCAATACGTGCGGTAACCCGCAGCGCAATCTATAACGGCTTTACGGTAAAGGGTATCATGCGCGGATACAAAGGTCTCGTATACAACGAGATCGTAGAGTTCAAGTCCCAGAGCGTGAGCAACATCATCCAACTGGGCGGCACGATCCTCAAAACGGCGCGCAGCCAGGAGTTCACCACGGCCGAAGGACGTAAGGCGGCTTACGACAACATGGTCGCAGCCGGCATCAACGCGCTGGTGGTCATCGGCGGCGACGGCTCGCTGACAGGCGCAGGGATTTTCGCGCAGGAGTACAACGTGCCCATCGTCGGGCTTCCCGGGACGATCGACAACGACCTCGGGGGTACGGACTCGACGATCGGCTACGACACGGCGCTGAACACGATCGTGGAGGCGGTCGACAAACTGCGCGATACGGCATCGAGCCACGAGCGACTCTTCTTCGTCGAGGTCATGGGACATACGGCGGGTTACCTGGCGCTGAACAGCGCCATCGCCACGGGTTCCGAAGCGGCTATCATCCCCGAAATGGACACCGAGGTCGACCAGCTGGCCGAACTCATCAACCACGGCTTCCGCAAGAGCAAGAACTCGGCGATCGTCATCGTGGCAGAGAACCCCAAGACGGGCGGCGCCACGGCACTGGCCGAACGTGTCAAGAAGGAGTTCCCGCAGTACGACGCCCGCGTCACGATCCTGGGGCATATCCAGCGCGGCGGGTCACCGACGGCCGTAGACCGCATCCTCGCCTCGCGGATGGGCGAAGCAGCCATCGAGGCGTTCCTCGACGAACAGCGCAACGTGATGATCGGCATCCAGAACGGCAAGATCGCCTACGTCCCCTTCGCCAAGGCGACCATGCACAACAAGGGCATCGACCGCAATTCGCTCGATCTGGTAAAGATACTCTCCATATAATTTCACAACAGACAACCCCGAACTTACCGAATGAAACGTGTTATCGGAATCGGCAATGCCCTGACGGACATGCTGGTCAACCTGGAATCAGACTCCGTGCTGGGTCGCTTCAAACTCGCCAAAGGCTCGATGAGCCTCGTGGATACCAAACTGCAGACCGAAATCTCGAAATCCGTGGCAGGACTGCCCTACTCGCTCTCGCTCGGCGGTTCGGCCGGCAACACCATCCGCGCCATGGCCAAACTGGGCTGCCAGGTCGGGTTCATCGGCAAGGTCGGACAGGATACGACGGGCGACTTCTTCGTCCAGGCACTCGAAAACCTGGGCGTGGAACCCGTAATCTTCCGTGGCTCGAAACGTTCGGGCAAGTGCGTGTCGCTCATCTCGCCCGACGGCGAGCGGACAATGGTCACCTACCTCGGCGCGGCACTCGAACTGACCGCCGCGGAGATCGACCCGGCGATCTTCGACGGGTACGACTGCCTCTATATCGAAGGTTACATCGTCCAAGACCACGACCTGATCCGCAAGGCTGCCCGCACGGCCAAGGAGTGCGGACTGAAGGTCGCCATCGACCTGGCCAGTTTCAACATCGTGGCCGAAAACCTCGAATTCCTGCGTAACCTCGTCAGGGACTATGTCGACATCGTTTTCGCCAACGAGGACGAAGCCAAGACCTTCGCCTGCGAGGCGGAGCCGCTGAACGCCCTGCAATGCATCTCGGAGATGTGCGAACTGGCCGTGGTGAAGATCGGCATCAAGGGCGCCATGATCAAGCACGGCGACGAAGTGGTGCATGTCGGCATCCTGGCTGCGGCAAAACGCGTCGACACGACGGGCGCCGGGGATTTCTACGCCGCGGGGTTCCTCGCAGGGCTTTGCGAGAACCTCTCGCTGCGCCAGTGCGGCACGATCGGCGCCATCACGGCGGGCAAAGTCATCGAAGTCGTCGGGACTACCTTCGGCGAAGAGGCCTGGGAGGACATCTCGCGCCTGGTGAACAAGGTCAGGAACGAGAAATACCTGTTCTGACCCGGAAAATTGGAATAAAGAAAGCGGCCCGTAAGGCCGCTTTCTTTATTCCAAAGGCAGGAACCGACCGGCAACACCGGTAAAATCGGAATTTATTGTTATTTTTACGACACAAAACACCGGCGGCATGGACAAAATATGGACTTCGGCCAAAGTCAAAATCAGGAACCGGCTGGACTTTATCCATTACGGCCAGCGAATCGGCTACATCAATATCGTCGCGATCGTCATAGACCTCGCCATTTTGCTCTATTCGGCCATCGACTACCAAACGCTGATGCAAACCGGCAACCTGTTCCTTTTCCTGTTCCTGGTCTTTACGACCCTTATCTGGCAGACGATCTGTTTCGTAAAGGATTTCTACGCCTACACGCGTAAGACGGAGTATTACAACCTCCACGACATCTATCGGCACAAGACTCCGGAGGCAGCCGACGAGTTGGATGAGATTTATACCGCCGCCCCGATCGCCTTCCCGGGCACCGTATTGCGGCACAGCGACAACATAGACCGCTTATTGCAAGCAGACCGCCCCATCCATGCGATACTATGCACCGACAAGGAAAAGCGGGTATTGAAATACATAAAGAATTACCGGGACATCCTGCTGCCGTTCCTCAACGGCAAGTGGCACGAAATGAAGAACAGGAACGGCAGTTTTTACAACGAGCGCAAACTGTGCATGGCATCCGAATTCGGGGAAAGCGGCGGAGAATGGTACGTCCGGGTATGCAAAGGCTGTTACTACAACTCCTACCTGACGAACGTAATCTATACGAAAAAACTCTCCCACCAAAGCGGTTGGGGCATGACCCCTCCCGCGAACATCGCCAACTACCCGGTACGCCGGCTCGAAAAATCGGTCATGAGCGACCACATCGGCATTTCGACGCTGGCCGTCACAACCGACGGATATGTCATTATCCTCCACCAGAACGACAAGGCCCTCACTTCGACAGACCGCCTGACTCCTTCGGGATCGGGATCGGTCGACTTCAGCGATTTGCGTCCGGACTCCGATTTCAGGGAGACGCTGAAAGCCGCAGCCGAGAGGGAGCTGCGCGAAGAAACCAACCTCCCCGCAGGCCGGATCGGACACACGGAGGTCATCGGCTTTTACCGCGACCTGGGGCGCGGCGGGAAACCCGAGTTCTGCTGCCTGACCCGGCTAAACGCCAGCTCGTTCGAAATAGCCGAACTGGAACCCAGCTGCGAGGAACAGCGGGACGATTTCGAAACCTACCAGATACTGGGGGAAACGGGAGAATTGGACGGAAAAGATTTCGGGCGGTTTTCGGACATGGCGCTCAACCTCTCGCCCGGATGCGAAGAAGAGCACCCCTCATTGGCGCTCTACATGTGCTACATCATGCTTTGCCGCTATTTCGGCAAGGAAATCCCCGTACGCAATTAAAGCACAGCTCAATGGCCGGCACGGGAGAAAAGCCCCCGGCTGATCTCGTAACGCATACGAATCAGCCACAATGATTTACGGGGGGACATCGTCAGCGAAAGCAACAGCGTAGCCGCCCATTTCATACATTCCAGCACAACGGCCTTCGGATAACGGCGGTAGATGCCCGCCCGCAGGCGCTGGCTCACGCCGACGTTGTAGCAAAGGCGGCGGAAATAGTCCTCGGTAAGTTTCCCGGGCGGGATAATATGCCACATGACGGCATTGGGGACATACCAGCATGTCTCGCCGCCGCGTATCATGCGTTCGAAGAAATCGTTTTCCTCGCCACCGATCAGCATCCCTCCCACACGCCCCAGCGAGGGGTCGAACCCGCCGTATCGGGCGGTTGCGGAGCGGCGGAAAGCCATGTTGCCTCCCCCGGGAACACGGCCGACAGGAAAAGGCCGTACGGCATGGCCGAAATCCATCGGGTTGGCGACAGGCAGTTCGGTATATTTCGACATCCACGCCGGACGCCCCGAGACATACTCGGCAATGATGCGCCCCCCGGCCACGACGGCATCGGGATGTGCGTCGAAGAATTCGGCATACGCCCGGATAAACCCCGCATTGATACGTTCGTCGTCGTCGATGAAGGCCATATAGGGTGCCGAAGTTTCCGCTATCCCCCGGTTGCGGGCATAAGAAACCCCCGGGCCCGTTTCGGTCACCATGCGCAGGTTGAGCGCCGGATACCGTGCCGCGAAGGCTGCGAACCGGGCAGGCGTATCGTCCGTCGAATTGTTGTTCACCACCACGCATTCCCACTCCCCGGGGGGCATGTCCTGCCGCACGACGGATTCGAGCGCCGCGAGAAGCTGTCTGGCACGATTATGCGTTGGGATTATGAGCGAGAGGCGGATCATCGTGCGAATGTAGCAATTTATCCGTAAAAAACCGTTATATTTGCACAAATTATAAGCGATACGACTATGCACAATCTGTTTCGTACCCTTTTGCTGCCCATAGCGGCCATGTTTGCCGTGACGGCGGTCTCGGCGCAAAACGTAAGCTGGAAAAGCACCGTGGAGCACCTCGACGGCGACATGTACCGGATCGTACTCGAAGCCTCGATCCCCGCACCCTACCATATGTATGACATGGGGCCCTATGAAGGCGGGCCCAATGCCACAACGATCACCTTCACCGCGGGTGCCGGGGCTACGCTCGTGGGGGGCGTAGAGCAACTCTCCACTCCCGAGCGCCACTACGACAAGACCTTCGAGATGGAGATCGGCACCTTTGCCGGCAAGGCGCTATTCGCCCAGCGGGTGAAGCTCGCGGCCGAAAAGGCCGCCGTCATGGCCCAGCTGGAGTGGATGATCTGCGACGACACGAGCTGCATGCCGCCCGAGGATACGGAAATGACGATCGACCTGACGGCACAGGCCGGCGCAGCGACGGCATCGGCCGCCACGCCGCAGGATACGGCCCCAGCGGGAACTGCGGACAAGGCCGCCCTTGCGAAAGCCCCGGACAATGCCGACGGAGGCTCGGCACAGGCCGCAGCGGAACCTGCGCAGAAAGACGCCGCAGGCGGAGGCTCGCTGTGGGCGTTGATCATCGAGGCGATCCTGTGGGGTTTTGCAGCTTTGCTGACCCCCTGCGTATTCCCCATGGTGCCGATGACCGTATCGTTCTTCATGAAAAGCTCCGGCAGCCCCGCGATGGGACGTTTCCGCGCCGGCATGTACGGGTTCTTCATCGTCGCGCTTTACACGCTGCCGATAGCCGCAATCATCGTCATCACACGCATCGTCGGGGGCGATGCCGTGACGGCCGACATCTTCAACTGGCTGGCGACACACTGGCTGCCCAATATCCTTTTCTTCCTCGTATTCATGGTATTCGCCGCATCGTTCTTCGGAGCGTTCGAGATCACCATGCCTTCGTGGATGGTCAACAAAACCGACAGCAAAGCCGACTCGAAAGGCCTGGCCGGCATCTTCTTCATGGCCCTGACCCTCGTGCTGGTATCCTTCTCCTGCACGGGCCCGATCGTAGGTTCGGTGCTTATCAAATCGACGTCGGGCGAATTCTGGAGCCCGATCGTCACCATGCTGGCGTTTTCCGTCGCCTTCGCGCTTCCCTTCACCGTCTTCGCCTTCTTCCCGTCGATGCTCAAGAAGCTGCCCAAAAGCGGCGGATGGCTCAACTCGGTGAAGGTCGTGCTGGGATTCATCGAGGTTGCGCTCGGCATGAAGTTCCTCTCGGTCGCCGACCAGACCTACCACTGGGGGCTACTCGACCGCGAGATATACCTCGCCGTATGGATCGTGACCTTCTCGCTCCTGGGGCTCTATCTGCTGGGAAAAATCAAATTTGCGCATGACAGCGATACGCCCTATCTGGGCGTAGGCCGCCTGGCACTGGCCATCGTCACCTTCTCGTTCGTCGTATACCTGATCCCCGGCATGTGGGGCGCCCCGCTCAAAGGCCTCTCGGGCTACCTGCCGCCGCTGCATACGCAGGATTTCGTGATCGGGAAGGAAGCGCCGACCGCTTCGGGCACAGAAGCGCGCATGCTGCTGACCGTCGAGGGACAGAAACCCAAGCACAGCGATTTCCTGCACCTGCCCCACGGCCTCGAAGGATTCTTCGACCTGAAAGAAGCCGAGGCCTATGCCGCTAAGGTCGGCAAACCGCTCTTCATCGACTTCACGGGGCACGGGTGCGTCAACTGCCGCGAAATGGAAGCCCGCGTATGGGCAGACCCGCAGGTGCTCGACATCCTGCGCAACGACTACGTGATCGTGGCGCTCTACTCCGACGACAAAAAAGTGCTTCCCGAGAGCGACTGGGTAACGACCGACGCGGGAAAGGTGCTTAAAAGCCTCGGCAAGATAAACTCGTATTACGCCCTGAAAACCTACGGGGTAAATGCCCAGCCTTACTACGTGCTCCAGGGACGGAACGGGAAACAACTCGTGCCGCCGCGCGGGTACGACCTCAACGTCGACAATTTCGTGGGATTCCTCAAGAGCGGCGTCGAAGCCTACAACGCCCGAAAATAGGGGCTGCGACGACAAAAAAACAAGCACTGCGACAGCAAAAAAGCCTGCGACTTTCCGGTCGCAGGCTTTTTCACATCCACCGTCCGCACATCAGTCCGCGAACTCGTCGAACATCGTCGTACTCAGGTATTTCTCGGCACGGTCGGGGAAAACCACCACGATATTGCCCCGTTCGATGCGCTGCGCGGTGCGCACGGCCGCCAGCATCGCGGCGCCGCTGCTCATGCCGGCGAAGATCGCCTCCCTGGCGATGATCTCCCGCGCCATGGCGATCGCCTCTTCGCTCTCGACCATCTCCTGCATGTCGATCTGCGAAGGATCGTAAATGTCCGGAACGATAGCCTCCTCCATATTCTTCAATCCCTGGATATAATGGCCCCGTATGGGTTGCGCGCAGACGACCCTGATGTCGGGCTTCATCACCTTCAGGAACCGCGAAAGCCCCATCAGCGTCCCCGACGTGCCGATCGCACAGACCAGGTAGTCGATCCTGCCGCCTGTCTGCTGCCAGATTTCCAGTGCCGTAGACTGGTAATGCGCCAGGTAATTGCCCGCATTGGCAAACTGGTCGGGCATGAAATATTTGTCGGGGTCGCCGGCCACCTTGCTGCGGGCCAGGCGGATCGCCCCGTCGGTTCCCTCCTCAGCGGGCGTAAGGATCACCTTCGCACCATAGGAACGGATTATTTTACGCCGCTCGACCGACACGGCGCTGCTCATCACGATCTCCACGGGATATCCCTTGACGATGCCGACGATGGCCAGGCCGATGCCCGTATTGCCCGACGTCGGTTCGATGATCGTCTTGCCGGGCGTGAGGCGCCCGTCCTGTTCGGCCTCCTCGATCATCCGGAGCGCAATGCGGTCTTTGATGCTGCCCGTGGGGTTGAAACCTTCGAGTTTCGCATAGATATTGACGTTCGGGTTGGGGCAAAGCCGGTTGATCCGCACCATCGGGGTTCCCCCGATAGTACCCAAAATATTCTTTTTTACCATAAATCGACCTAATTAACCGCGTAAAGATAATCATTTCCCCGAAATAGCGGCAATCCGCCCGTCCGATTCCGCCCGAAAGCCGGCCGCCATCAAACGCAGGGGTGCCCGCACAACGAATGTGCAGGCACCCCAGTCCTCATCCGGAACGGTTATTTTTCCGGCTTCCCGTGTTCGTCGAAAGCGGCCTTGACCTCGGCCTCCTTCTTTGCGCGCTGCTCGGCATCGGGGGCTTCGCCCTCCTTGACCAGCTCATTCACTTTACGTTCGAAATTCTGCTCGCAGGGCGTGCAGGTCGTTTCTTTGTTTTCCATAGGTACGAATTTTGGCATATTACGTACGTTTCCCTGCAAAATGCACACCGGAATTGCCTCGGTTCGGATCTGCCGATTATATTTGTATACCTGAAACAAAATAATCATGAAAACCTGCAAACTACTCCTGCTCGCACTTTGCTGCGGATGCATCTCCGCATCCGCAGCCGGCAAGGCCGGCTCTGAGGCACCCCGCATCGTCAACATCGTCAACTTCATCCGCAATATCGAACCGCGCAGCGAAGAGATCACCGAAACGGTACTCTACGAAACCGTCGCACGGCAGGCGGCACAGCTCGCCGAATACGGTCTCCCGGCCACGTTCCTGCTGCAATACGACGCGCTGATCAATCCCCGCTACCGGAAATTGCTGACACAGGATGTCTATCCCGGCACCGAGGTGGGCGGCTGGTGGGAGATCACGCAGCCCCACGTGGAAGCCGCAGGGCTCAAGTGGCGCGGCCGCTACCCGTGGGACTGGCATGCCGACGTGGGCTTCGCAACGGGGTACACACCCGAAGAACGCCGCAAACTGGTGGACGTCTACATGGAAAAATTCAAAGAGATATTCGGCAAATACCCGACGGCCATCGGGTCATGGTTCATCGACGCCTATACGCTCGGGTACATGTACGACAAATACGGCATCGTCGCTTCGTGCAACTGCAAAGACCAGATAGGTACCGACGGCTACACGCTGTGGGGCGGCTACTGGAACCAGGCTTATTATCCCAGCCGGGTCAACGCCTACATGCCCGCACAGACCCGCGAGGGACAGATCCCCGTCCCCGTATTCCGCATGCTGGGCAGCGACCCGATCTACCAGTACGACAACTGCGTGGGCGGAGCCTTGCAGGGGGTGATCTCGCTGGAACCCGTCTACGGCGACAGCGGCGGCAGCCGCCAGTGGGTCGAGTGGTTCTTCCGGTCGATGTTCGAAGAACCCTGCCTCGCATTCGCCTACACCCAGGCCGGGCAGGAAAACTCCTTCACCTGGGGCAGTATGGAGAAGGGGCTCAACATCCAGATCCCGCTGCTGGCAAACCGTTTCCGCAAGGGCGAAATCCGTGTGGAGACGCTCACCCGGTCGGGCGAATGGTTCCGGGAGAATTTCCCGGTAACGCCCCCGACGGCCGTCACGGCACTGACCGACTACCGTGAAAAGGATCGTAAAACCGTATGGTACAACAGCCGTTACTACCGCACCAACCTGCTATGGGAGGGCGGCGCATTGTGCATCCGCGACATCCACATGTTCGATCAGCGGATGGAGTCGGACTACTACCGCAAAGCCGGCACCACCAACCAGTGCGTCTACACGACGCTGCCCGTCGTGGACGGCTGCATGTGGAGCACCCGGGAACAGCTGGCCGGGCTGCGGGTCATGCGGCGCACTGCCGACGGAAGTCTGGCCCAAGCGCAGGGCGGCACCCCCGCCGTAACGGAAAAGGGCAAGGGCAAATTACTCGTGGAGTGGCCGATGGACGACGGACGGAAGCTCACGATACTGCTTTCGGAAGAAGGGATGGAGATCGCCGTCCCCGGCAAAGGCCCCGACTGGATGCTGGAGCTGACCGCAGCACCCGGTGCAGCGTTGCCGTTCACGGCGTTCGGGGCAAGGCGGATCGCCGCAGTCCAAAAAGGGTTCGCCTACGCATTCGATTGTACGAAGGGCACCATTGCGACCGACGGCACCTCCGCGGGAAGCATATTCGTCCTGTATCCTTCAGACGGAAAGATCTCGCTGAAATTCAAATAACGGCGCAACGGTTTCACAAGCCGGCGGCCTGCCCCGGGATCGGGGCGGGCCGCCGGTGTTTAAAACCGTTCCGGGAATGCGGTATTCCCGCAAATTTTCGTTAGCTTTACGACATGGGAGCCGTCGCTAACCGACGTCGTCCGCACAATCATGAAAGTATGCAAATCACCTCTCCCGGAAAATTCACGGATCATCCGCTACCCCGACACCAATTATCGCGACTGCTTCCGCTGCCGCCTGCAAAATCCGGGAAAAGTATCCCCGAATCAGGTGATGGCGGCATTCTGGACGACCAGCCCGGCATGGCTGAAGTTTCTCTTCCGGCTACGCGACCTGCTGGTCAGGCCCTTCGGGCTGAAAACCGGGGAGGGAGCCCGCCGAGAAAAACTGGAAGAAGCCCTGAACAACGGCGAAAGCTGCGGTTTCATGTCCGTCGCCGAAAGGACGGCCGACGAAACGATCGTCGCCCTGGACGACAAACACCTGGTGGCCTACATGTCCATCTACATCGAAGGCGGCCAAGTCTTCGCGAGCACGGTCGTGAGATACCACAACAAACTGGGAGTGGTCTATTTCAACCTCATCCGTCCGTTCCACGTCCTCGTCGTGAAAAACCTCTTCAAACAGATGATGCGCGAACGCGGATTCTGACACGGGGTTATTCCCGCGTCACCCGTAAACACCGCCGGCCATGAAACCGAATGTCCTATTACTCGGAATACTGCTATTCCTGTCGCCGGCCGCCCTCGGAAATAACGCAGGCGACGATACGGATGCGCTGCTGATCGCCGCCACATATATCGGCGACGGGAACGGGACGATCTACCGCGGATACGGCACCAACCCGCTGGATGCGGCATATACGTTCAAAGACGACAGAATCTACAAAGGCGACGGCAGGTTCACCCTGTCGCTCGACGCCCTGTATACGATCAGAGACGGAAGAATTTTCGAGGGCAACAACACCTGGCCCTACGATGCCGCATACTCCATCGAAGGCGAGCGGATATACCGGGGCAACGCCACATTCGCCTCGTGGTTCGACGTGTTGTTTACGGTAAGGGACGGACAGTTTTACAAAGGGGACAGTTCGTTCATCCTCGACATAGCCTACACCGTCAGGGACGGCCGGGTTTACGAAGGTTGCGGGGAATTCGCAAATACGCTATTCGATGTGCTGTATACGATCGAATACGGGGGTTATTAAGCATCGGAGGAAATCCCGGGGCACGTAATTTACAGACCGGGCGCCGGAAATATACCGTGTATCCCGATCTTTCATGATCCCTGTTATTTATTACGGTTGGCAAAGGGGCGCCGCCCGTCGTGGCATCCTTGAACGAGCGTATTAACATCGTTTCATATTCACCGGGGAGTTCTTCTGCCAATTCTTTCCAGCAAATTATCAGGCGGTCACAGTCTTCCATCTGCCAGATATAGCAACCACCCCGGTGTCCTACGGGCTTTCCTTCACCAAATTGCATATACTGTTTTATCCGTCGGCGCAATGAACTTCCGGTCATTCCTATATAAAGAATATTTGTTCCCGTCACCCAATTGTTTTTCAACACGGTAATATCCACATTGGGATCCTTTCCCTTGAAAAAACCGCCGCGGCCTACCTCGGCAAATTCAGGGAAACTTATTTCTTTTCTGAGAACCAGATATACTCCTTTCGTCTGCGGAATACAGTCCACCTCCTTTTTAAGGGCCGCAACCGTTTTAAAACCCACAAATCCCCATGCCCTTGCATCTTCAAGCGTATTCATAAACAAAAGATTTTAGTACAGGCCCATAGTAAATCCGAACAGCCATTGGTTATCAATCAACTACATCCAATGCCAAACATAAAAACAGGGGTCGGATTTTTCAATCCGACCCTTTGGTAGCGGGAGGAGGACTCGAACTCGGAATGTTTAAGCCTATATTTCAATGAATTATACTAGCTCCTCTGTTAAAAAGTATTCCAACAAGTATTGTTTATTCAATATTTGAACTGATTAAATCCACCATTTCAGCAGATACCCGAAGAATATTTTATATAAAATTCGTACCATAGCCATTACGTTGTTTCATTCCACAAACCAACTGTACTCCTTCTCTCCCGCCAGCGCCTTTGCCAGTCCGTCTGCAAATACCGCAGCATTGCGGCTCCTCGTTAGGAACGAATCGATATAACTCGACTTGTTGGCTCCAGTAAAGAGGTTGAACACCCGCCATAGGTCTATCTCTCCTTGCTTGTCGCAGGCAAATGCCGGGTCGTTGTAATAGGCCCTTGCAATGGTGTTCAGATGGCAGTCCGTGAATTCGAACTCCGGGAGCAGTTTCCGCTGTGGCGGTGGCAGAAACTGGTATAACCTCGCCTTGCCTACCAGCTGTGCGAACTGACTCTCCGACATCGTACAGTCGAGCAATGCCCGCATCCGCTCCAGATGGCGTTTGGCATTGTAGCTTACCACCAGTTCGGTAATCTTCGCCGTCAGCTCCTGCGTATTTGTCACCCGTATCTCTTCGGCCACACCGTCCGTAGCCACACACATATTGCAGCACACCATGTTTTTGAAGCCGATAAAGACCTTGAACTTCTCGAAGCCTTTCTTGCTGTACAGGTTCTCTTGGTTATAGGCTCTGACACCCCCTATCGTAAGGTTCAGCCTGCATCCGTCGATGGTTTCCGTGACAGAGGGGATTTCGATGCAGAACATCATCCGCTCGTAATAAATCGTCTTGTCTGCATCCGTAAGTTCGTGCACCGCCTTGTGGATGGCTTCGGGAGTCCCGCCCTTGACGATATGGCTCACCCGGATTTCGGGATTGTCTACCGTATCTCCTCTGAACATCCGTTGCGCACACTCCCACATGGTTTCGATGAACTGGTTATGGGAGATGGTCACCTCGTTGTCTTTGGAGAATACCGGGGTAATACAGTCGTTCTTGAGGTGGTAAAGGCTGACTTGTTTGGTATTGGCCTCGATGAAAGGCTTGCGTGGCTGTTCTTCGGGAGTTTCCCGAAACGGGGATTCTTCATCCTCACCGAACGAGGGAGAGGAAATAATCGGCTGCACATCGTCCTTCGCATCTTCAACGGGTACAAAGGGCAGCAGGTGGTGCTGGTTATCGGGCTGCATTGCCCGCCGGATAGCTGCTTCCATAACTTACAGGGGTTGGGGTTTGACATTGGTTGCACCAGTCGAGAATCTGTGTCCCGACTTGGCTGGTAATGGGAAATTCCGGTTTCCCGGCGAACAGTTCCGTACGGTCTTTGGATGCCGTGGCATAGTGCTTCATGTTCACGTCGAAGACGATGGTGAACTCATAGTCCACGTTGTCACGTTGCACAGCCTTCAACCCTACTTTCTCCGGAATCATCTTCCCGTTACGCTCGTTAAGCACGTACTCCTGTTTGCTGCGCATGGTACAGATGACATGGCACGAGGAATTGAGGATACGCTGGATAAAGGCGTTCTGACGCGGCGTGACCTTGGCCCAGTTGGCAAAGGAGTTGCCTTGCAGATTGGCGTGGAAATCCAGCAGGTAATCCCAGCAATGCGAGATACTGTCGATGATGATTACTTCCATGCCCGCACTTTCGCAGATACCGATGGCATCGATGTATTTCTCCGGGTTGTAGGGTTCCGAGAGGGAAAGTACGTTGTAGGCTCCCAGATGGGCATAGAGGTCTGCACTGCCGTTCTCGGTATCGATAACGGCGATTTTCGTCCAGTCGGAAGCCATACCGCAGGCCAGCAGCAGGCTGGAATAGGTCTTGCCCGAACCCGATGCCCCTTGCAGGGCCAGCCGCATCTTGGCTGCCCGGCGTTGTGAATGTCGTAATTGCATAGATAAATGGTTATTTGATATGGGAATGATTGTAGTGCGGTGATAAAAAGCAAGGCTGCTCCTTTTGCGAGGAACAGCCTTTTAAATGAAGAGGGCGATTCTTACAGTACGGCAACCGTGGTGAACTGCGGATTGTCACCTGCATTGTGAAGCAGGAGGAACTGCTCGCCGCTCTCCTCGGAGAGAACTTCCGAAATGACGGGATGGTCGAGCGCTTCGGCGGGATACTTCGACGTGACGGCGCCCGCCTTATCGCCATACCCGAAGAAATGCTTGCCCGTCTGCTCGTTGCGGATGATGCGGATTTGAAGGATGCCTTTCCACTCTTTGAACTCGTCGAGGGTGAATGTCCGCAGGAATTTGAGCGTGTGGTTCATAGTCATAGATTTATTTAGATTCGACAACAAGGGCAATAATATGATATGCCCCAAAGCCCAGCCGGGGTCGTAACCCAATCCCGCAAAGCGGGAGGGGGTATTCGGGGGATATATCGCACGGGCATACATTTTCAGCCTTTCAGAAAAAATTTTATTGCAAAAAATAATGAATTCGACTCAAGTAACCACAAGAATTCATCGTATGATGGGTGGTACTTGAGCCGATTCGCATGTGGGGATAGAGGATATTCGGTTATATTATTTTAATAGCCGTAGTTACTTGATTCTCATATTGCAGGAGAAAAAGCCCGGAGATAGGCAAGGTTACTCACTCAAACATAAATTTCTATATAAAATAATTAATCTGAATGAGTAAACCACTATTATAATAACGGGCTGAATGGATGTTTGACAGCAACCCTTTCACTCACTCACTTACTTTATGTATCTATTACAAAGTAAGTGAGTAGAGATTATACATGATAATACTATATCTCTTTATCTGTAAGATTATTTAGCCAATCACCGTCAAGGATTAAAAAACATTCAGAATATTCCATATGCCGTTTTTTAATTCTTAATATTATCCACTTATAAATCTGTCGTATACTCATAATTTCTTCATTACTCCTTCACATTTAGGACACACCAGATTATCTTCACATCTCAATATTCTATGGTTTCGAAATAAATAATAACTTATATTATTCGGAACCGACTTCAGTACATCCCCATATGTAAAGTGCGTTATACTCGCCATTTCTTGATTCATGCACCATCCAATAACCTTTCTGTGGAGTTTGCGGATATTTGCGCAATAGGTATTCTTTGGTCAAACAACAGTTATCGAGTATATCCGCATATACTTTAGTAATTAATCGGTAGCGGCCACTCTTTTTATGCAGCAATGAAATAGTCCCGGATCGTCGGTTTATAGAGATATGAGTCGCATGCTTACGATGCATAAATTCTTGAAAGGGCCAATATTTCATAGAAATGATAGTTATAATTACTAATCAACATCATCAGGAGTGCCTTTGAGATTCAATCGACGGACTAGCTCAATAAATTTTATATCAAATTCTTCACCACGCATGTTAATCCCCAATTTCTTGCCATTATAAAATACCTGAGCAAACCCGCTTTTAAAATCGTGTACACAATCATATTTTAGAGGCACTACAACATTCCCTGTCCTATTTATAAACCCCCATTTATTATGCATACAAACTGCAGCCAATCCTTCCGAAAAATCATTAGCATGGCTATAGAGAATAGGGATACGTTCTATGCCTAAATTATTTATGTATCCATAACGCGCATCTTCTATCTCTATTTTATCAAGAATAGGCGAATACTTTCCATATTTTCCGCCAATTCTTACTTTAGCTAACCCATCACTAAAATTTCCTGCTTCATCATATTTTAATGGAATAATTTCATATCCATTTTTATCAACATATCCATACTTTATTCCATTATATACACAGGCTAATCCTTCTGAAAAATTCTCAGCATATTGATATTTAGGTGGGATTACTTCATTCCCATATATATCAACAAAGCCATACAAATCTACTTCTTTATGAATTAAAACTCTAGCTAATCCCTCACTAAAATCCCAGCCCCAATCATATTTAGAAGGAACATATGTTGGTCTACCTGCATTCTGAACAACTAAACTTCCTGCAAGGTTGATATATCCTTTTAGATTCCTAAATGCCTGTTTATATATAACAACAGCCCATCCATTCCTAAATGGCCCAATATATTCATATCGAGCAGGTACTATTAATTTTCCATTATTATCTAATAATCCATATTTTCCACCAATAATAAAATTTCCAGCTTCAGAAGTACATGGCGGTCGTCCCCCAATCCTTACAACAGCTCCGTTAGTAGTAAATGACTGGATTTCATCATATTCTATCGGAACAACAACAGCTCCTAATGTATTAATACACCCATATTTACAATCTAATTCAACAATTGCGAGTCCATTAAAAAAATCACTAGCATATGTATATTGCAATGGAATAATTTCTTCATTATTGATATTAACATATCCATATTTCGAGTTTAATTTCACACGTGCTAATCCATTATGAAAATCCCAAGCCCAAGCATATTTTGACGATATATATATAATTTGTGGGCCATTATGTATTTTTATTTCACCAGTTGTAGTTATAAATATGCATTCGCCATAATTATTCGTAATTTTAGCATATCCATTAACAAATGATTCTGGCTGTCCCTCCTTTACATTAATTATAACATCACCTTTTATATTTATAAAAAAATAATGATTATTAACACTTTTTACACAGGCTAATCCATCTTGATAATTCCAACCCCATATATATTCAGATGGAATAAAAACGGGATTATTTCCTCTATAAACTTGAATCTGTCCTTGGAAATTAATTAATCGAGTTTCCCCAGCATATTCTACTTCTGCAAATTGACAATTTAAAATACGAATTCGAGTATAATAAGGAGCAACAATACATTTCCCATCAATATTTATTAATCCATATACTCTTTTATAAATTGGATTATCATAATTATCATTGATAAAACACTCGGATTCAACACAGGTTACGGCAAATCCATAACAAAATTGCCCGACATTTATGTAATCTAAAGGCAGTTCCACGATATTTTGCGATAGAGGATCATAAATTTCATATGCTCCATCTGTATTCTTTCTGATAATTCGCATTGATTTCTGCGATTTTATATTATTACTTATATTAGATTGTTGTAGATCATTTTCACCAACTATATCACCAATAAGTAAATCCATCATTGCATCATCTTCCAGATCTTCATACAGCCATTCGTTATCACAATCGTCGTGCATAAGTCCTATGTTTAATCAATAATAAAAATTACTTTTTAAATCCCCATTTGAGAGGGGTATAAAAAAAGTGTGGAGTTGTTAGTTTATCGTACTGGAGGCTCTGGTAAGCCATAGGACAAATAAACAATACCCCACACTTGGGCAGTATATCAAGAATGATATATCTACGCAAGTGATGAGTGTTTGTATTGCCTATCCCTGTCCTTAAAATTTACCAGATTCCCAGTACAGGATGAAGCTAAACACTTTCATCAATCAATATGTCACCGCTCTGACGAACGGTATCACAAAGTTAGAAAATGTTTTTGAAATACAACACACTCTTGGGGTATTGTAGGTGCAAATTACGGTTAAAAGTTTCTGAAAATCAAGATTGAATTATATATATGATTATCCTACGTTGGGGATTACTGTTTTACTTGATTCAAGTACCCCATAAAATGAAAAGCCTGCCATTACTGACAAGCCTTTATATCCTCAATTACTCACTCAACTTATAATATTTTATATATAAACATATTGATATAAGTGAGTACTAGAGTTTGAATTCTTCGTTAATCGGAGTTGCCATCGAAATTGTTTGTGCAATCTCACAATTCAGGTATTTTTCGGAACAGTAATTTTTAACTATATAATAGTTGCCCTTGACGGCATCCTTATTTCGCTGCAAGGTGCACAGGCATTTTAGCCATTTCACAGCTTCACGCTCCTCTTTAACAGGTTTCATCCCCATTTGTTCGAAAATGACATTTAAATGCTCCTGAATATCTAAAGAGCACCACTTTGTTTCTGGCTTAAAGCTCGCTTTGATAACTTGTTTGAATGGGTGATTCTCTGCCAGCGCATTGAAGATAACCGCATTGTGATACCATTTGTACCAAGCGTTGCTTTTGTCCCTCATATCCGAAAGCCTTTGTACCAGATTTTCAAATGGGACATACTGCGATAATTTCTCATAACGCTCGACAAATCCGCGTTGAGTTCGATTGCATTTACGCTTGAGATTCTCCATAGAAACCGGGATACAGTCTGTTCTCTGTTCATGCATCTCCCTGATTGCCTCAACAACCTCATCGACACTCTGGTACTGCAGCTCTTTTAAATCCTTATTTGTTGCCGCAACAACTTTTTGAGTAGCCTCACCGTTTTCATGCCACATTTTTTTCCAGTCAACGATACGGCATGTTTTTCCCAATGCTTCAACCAAACCGTCTGGTATCAGGTAAATCGCTTCTCGCAATCGTACGAATTCAACAAGAGCATCGATATTGAAGTAGGATATCACATAATTTCCATGAATACTCTTCCGAATCAGACTGACAGGCGTACTTCCGTAGAATGTTTGCTTGGATTGACGAATCAACGACTGCATTGAACTCAAGAAACTGTACGTCAATACGCCATTAAAATTTTCATATATTTTAACAGTCGCATTATACATATTACATAGTTCATCAGCCAAACACAACAGCTTATTTTTATTGTATACAGTATAGCGTTCATTCAATTTTGAAGAGGAGTTGTAGATAATCGTTTCATCATATAGACCTTGGGGATGCCTGCATCGGCCTGCAATCTGCAACATTTTTTCCGGTGAAAGAATCGTATATATCTGCTTGATATCCGACACGGATAATAGGTGAAATCGCTCGTCAATATCAACTCCAACGAAGTAGGTACACGTTATAAATGTAATTGGCTTGGGAAGACACGTCCCCTCTAAATTCGCATAATAAGCTCCTGCTTCACTTTGGCTTTGCGCACTGCACAAGATTGCGCATTCCGCCCTTAATTCTTCCGGCAGCAGATTGATGACAGCCCGGATAGCCGATATCCTGTTATATGCGACCGCAATTTTATGCCCAGAGCCGTACATGTCACGCAAGCGGATTATCGTTTGGGCCGTTGTCAAATGGACGTCGTTTGTATATAACAGCTTCACCTTACGCTTAATCAATCGCCTGAAATTCACTTCGATAACGGGCATTTTCAATATCTCCGGATTGGAAAACGGGCGCATTGTCGCAGATACCAGACAGCGTTGGCGTTCCGGAAATTTGAAGAAATAGTCCATTACCCAGCCCAAAGCACGATTACGATAAGTACTATCCGATTGATAAGAATCAATCTCGTCTACCATTATATACCAATCCCGAAGCCTCGGCTCGATTTTCTCCATTACTTTCCGAAGACTGTCTGCTACGACCAAAATCTTTTTATAGCGTATCGTCTTATTTGATAAATACTTATTGATAGCTTTCGAGGAAGGGGATTGTTTAATATCCCCAAATCCGCCGCCCACATATAAATACGGATTTCTCCCCGTTTGAGGGTCTATGCCCGTCAGATATTTCTCATATGCCAAAGCTTTGGTGGGACACACAACGATACAGTTGTTCGGCGAACGCAGCGCCAGCGTTGTAGCACCGATGCCGGGAACGTTCTTCTTAATTACTCCGTAGGGCAACTGCATGAAAACATCCCCTAACTTCTTGCTTTCATCATTGATAATAATTTGGAGCGCATCTATCTTGTCCGGATTATCCGGATTTATGCTCAACTCATAATCGATTCCGGGTACATCCTTTATCTCCGCATTATTGACGATACAACTGACTACCTCTCCGTTTTTCTCTTCGGTCAGAAATTCATAACGCGGGTCATTCATTTTATGACGCCCAAGCGTTATGGCAGACAATGATTGGAAAACTCTTTTTGTTACCATATCAATATGTATTATCCCCATACTTCTCCTATGGGGTGTTAAACGAGGGAAGCCCATGCATACACACGGGCTATCCCCTAACTAAACTTGCTTCCGATTGCATCGGGCAATGTAAAGACCTGACTATAAGTCTTTAACTGTATTAACAATATACGAAAAATATTCGAGATTTCCAAATAATTCAACAACTATTTTGCTGGTTATCAGCACTTTTATTACATATCAAGCACCTTTTCCAACCGCCCGATATGATTGCTGATATTCTTATTTAGAACCTGCGCATAGGAGCGCTGGGTAACTGAAATATCGGAGTGACCAAGTAATTTGCTCACAACTTCAATAGGCACATCGTTATAGAGCAAAATCGTCGTTGCAAAGGTTTTACGGGCTGTATGGTGGGTCAGTTTTTTGTCGATACCCACAACCTCCGCTATTTCCCGTAAATAGGAATTGACCTTTTGATTAGAGATGCGCGGTTGCACATACTCATTTACCTTACAAAACCTTTCAAACCAAATTATTAATTTTTCGGCCTGAGGAAGCAGTGGAACAGCAATCTCCCGGTCTGTTTTCTGACGTACCAGATTAATCCAGTTTCGCCCATCGAAACCCTTGACAATATGTTTCGGTTGCAGGGCTTGCGCTTCATGATAAGCCAATCCAGTATAGACGGAGAAAAGATAGATATTCTTCACCTCTTCCAACCGTTGTTGGGCAAAATGATAATCTTCCAACAATTTCAATTCTTCCTGCGTAAGGAATACCAGCCGTTTTCGCTCTTTTAAAGGTCTATATTCAACAAATGGGTCTTGTTGGATATAGTTACACTTGAACGCATATACGACCATCTGACGCAGCCGCTGCATGATTTTATTTATAGTAATCGCTTTCAGTCCTTGAGATAATAGGGTGTCCTCGAACTGCTTTACGAAAAAATAATCCACACGGCGTATCGGAATGTCCGTACTCTTATATAAATTCTGGATATATCGCTCCACGTGGGCGAATACCTCTCGGAATTTTTGCAACGTAGAAGGTGAATATTCTTTGCCTACGAGAGATTCCATCCGCTTTATACGTTCCCGGAAAATTCCACACAATGTATGCTCATTGGCAGTCTTATTCTTATAAAGAGAATAAATTTCATCGAGTGAAACATTTCCATCTGCTTCGTATAATTTACGCTCAATGCTTTTCAGCTCGACGGTGATGTCCTGTAACCGACGGTTAATCAATACGGCATCTTCCGAGGTTCCACGGACACATTGAGCGTCTTTGTCCCAAATTTCAGGTCTGATATACAACCGGGTAGAGAATTGCTGACGGTTAATCCCGTCAGTAGTCAGCTTGCAATAGATAGGTACCTCTCCTTGCTTTGTACGCTTAAATTCATAGAGATAGTAAGTGATTCGTAATATTTCAACCATAGTCAGCAGATTGTTTTATAACCTGCTGGAATACTTTTCATTACAAGTCTGGAATACCGAGATTTTCAGATTTTGCCCGGTATTCCAAAGAACCCCTAAAATGCCCCGATTTTGGTTAATTACTAAAATATTTTAAAATATAGTAATTTTACTTATTCACTGATTATAAGACACTTAACTACTTTACAGAGCATAAAATTAGGGGCCAAACATTGCTGTTTAGCCCCTTTGGTAGCGGGAGGAGGACTCGAACCTCCGACCTTCGGGTTATGAGCCCGACGAGCTGCCAACTGCTCCATCCCGCGATATATCTTCAGTGATGTACTATCGCTTTTGCGTGTGCAAAGATAAGACAAATATTCGGACTTTACAAATAATTCTGCGCATGTTCCCTCCGCACACCGCTTATCGTACTATCTATCAGCCGCAAAAAATATTTTATTATTTTTCGAAGGTTAGCCCCACGCTGATTTTTCCACAGATTTCCTACCACCCGGAACAGGGCCGGATGAAAACGCACACACCGTCTGCAGATCCCATTCGCAACACACACCGTCATTCCCAATCAGCGGATATTGGCTACGACAATCTCCGCCAGGTCGCGGACTTCCCCTTTCGTACCGCGCCCGATGGCTTTTTTGCAAAGCGGGCAGGCCGTGACGATCACCTCGGCACCGGTAGCTTCCAACTGCCCGGCCACGGATTTTGCGATCTGCACCTGCTGACCGTCGGAGATCGCCGTATTGGCGACCGAAGAGCCGCAGCAGGGGGCGTTTTCGCGGGTTTCCGCGGGTTCGAGCAATTCCCCGACAGCCCCGATCACGGCACGCGGATCGTCGTAAATCCCGCTGCCACGTCCCAATTCGCAGGGGTCGTGGTAGGTATAACGCGTCGAGCCGTGCCCGACATGGAGACGGCCTGCCTTCATCAGACGCAGGATATATTCCGAATGGTGCAGCACCTCGACCCCTTCGAGCGCATAATCCTCACGAAAAACCTTGAGGCAGATCGGACACGAGGTCACGAGCGTCGTGATGCCGTGCTTGCGGAACAACTCCGTATTGTAGCGCATCATCTTGCGCGCCGAATCCGTCTCACCGGCCAGTTTCAACGGGCGTCCGCAGCAGACGCCCCCTTCGCGGTCGGCCCACCAGACCTCTTCGCCGGCGGCCTGGAATACTTTTTCCATCGCCGACATCGTACGGGGCGTCAGGAGGGTCATGCACCCGGCGAAATAGCCCACCTTCCCCTCGCCGGACGAGCGGTCTAACCCTTTGAAATAACCGTAGCGCTTTTCGTCGGGGACATTGCGCATCGTATCGCGGGAATTGAGGCGCAGCGTATTGAGGTCGATGTCCACCGGGCATTTCTCTGCGCAGCGTCCGCACATCAGGCAATTGTCGGCCACCTGCAGGCGCAGCATCTTATATCGCCGGTCGCGCAGAAAATAGACCGACTGCACGTTGTCGATGCCCAGCACGCTCTGCAACTGGCAGGGGTCGATACAAATGCCGCAGCGCGAGCAGGCCTCGACCTGGAAGTTGTCGAACGACCCCTCCTTTTCGGTCGAGCGGAGCTTGTAGTGGCGCAGGAAGATCAAGGGTATCTCCGTGAAGATGTGCATGTAACGGGAGAACGGCAGCGCCACGAAGAAAACACCGAGACACGAGGAGTAGAACCACCACGCCACGCTTTCGAGGTTTATCAGCACGAAGGTGCTCATGTGCGCAGCCATCCATCCGCCCAGCGAACCGGTGAGGAATCCCCCGCCGCCATAAAGGGCGCAGGTCGTGCTTTCGGCGATCAGGCGCGCCGGGAATACGAACCACAGGGCCGAAAGCGCAATGCGGTCGCCCGGCACATGTTTGGTCGTGCGGCGCATGCCCATCCTCTTCGAGAAAAAGCGCTTGCCCCAAGCCAGCGCAACGCCCGACAGAACGAACAGCAGCAACAGATCCATCAGGAAATCGAAGACGGGCTTATGCTGGAGCCCCGTCGAAAAGTACTTGAAGAAGACATGCCCCTGCAACGGCACATAGCGGAACCCGAGGTAGGCGACGGTCTCGATCCACCCCACGGCGATCAGCAGGAACCAGCCGAAAGCCAGGCTCATGTGCATGTAGCCCAACAGCGGGTTGACCCTGAAGATCCTGCGGTGGAGCAGCGATTCGCCGACGACCTCCCCGATCGCCGAGAAGGTACGGCGTGTAGGCAGCCCGAACAGAATCCGTTTCTTGTCGGCGAGCGGCAGACGGTAGAGCCACAGGCCCCACTTCCACAGCAACACGATGAACATCACCGCGGCGCCGATCATGAAAGGTATGCAGAATGGTGCGAAAAAAGTCATCGTCAGAAGTCCCCCAGTTTACGTTTGATAAGCATCACCACACCGCGCGTATTGATCCCGCGCGGACATACCAGACGACATTTGCCGCACAGCATGCACTTGTTCATCTCCTCGTAAGCCCCCTGGTATTCGCCGCGCCGCACCAGCGTATGTACCTTGCGGAAGTTGAATTCCGTAAGGTTGCCCGCCGTGCAGACCGCCGTGCAGGCGCCGCAGCCGATGCAGGCCTGCAACTCGGGCATCTCGCGCAATATCTCGTCGCTCTTGCGCAGGTTGTTGCGGTCGATGTCGATCGCCCGCGGCTTGGAGATGGTATATCCGAAATTGATCGCTGCCATATGCTAAACCCCTACATACCGGGCCGCAGCATCGGCGGCGGCCGTCCCTTCGTTCAGGCTCTCTCCGATATTCTTCGGCGCCGTGACCGTCCCGGCATAGAAAATACCCTCAACATTGCTCTTCACGTTGCCGAGGAACATGTCGCGCGGCGCCATGAAGCCGCTCGGCGCACGGTTCAGCCCGGCCCCCTCGGCAAAAGCGGCGTTGTCGTCGTTGGCACGCATGCCCACGATCAGGATCAGCATGTCGACGCTCATGCGCAGCGGACGTCCCGTGAGGGTATCCTCGGCCTTGATCTGTACGCGTCCGTCGATCATCGGGCTCGCCTCCGAAATACGCCCGCGGATGAAATGAATGTTGTATTTCTGCTGTGCCTCGCGGTACATCTCCTCGTAACCGGGGCCGAACATGCGGATATCCATGTAAAAATTGAACACGTCGGCCTCGGGAAACATCTGCCGCATCTCCATGGCCTGCTTCACCCCCGTGATGCAGCATACCTTCGAGCAATGCTGCTGGCAAACCTTCTCGTCGCGCGAGCCCACGCAGTGCAGGAAGGCGATGCGCCTGGGGCGCGAACCGTCGGCTTTCGCCACACGGCCCTCGTTGAGCATCCGCTCAATGTCGACCGTCGTAAAGACGTTGTCGTAGATGCCGTAGCCGTATTCCTCCTTGATCGAGGCATCGAAAAGCGTGAAGCCCGAGCAGACCACGACCGAATCGCATGCCAGCATACGCCCGTCCGGGAGCTGAACCCCTTCGCGGCTGAACCCCCTGGCTTCGGTACGGGTCATCACCTCGATCCCGCGCTCGGCAATGCGGCGGCGCAGTTCGGTGAGTATCTCCGACGCCGGGGTGAACGACGGAAACAGCACATGCCATCCCCGGAGCTTGCCGCCCAGTTCGGCCTCCTTTTCGATGATTACGGGCTCGACGCCCTGTTCTGCGAGGCGCAGGGCCGTCTGCATGCCCGCTACGCCGCCGCCTATGACTGCAACTCGCTTCATTATTCTCTGATGTCGTATATTGTGTCCGTCGGGCAGCAATTGACCACGGCCGACGCGGGTTTACCGATATATTTTCCGTTGCGGCCGAGGTATTTGGCCGCGGGGTCGTATTCGACGCCCATCTTGTCGAGCAAGGGTTCGACGTCGACCTGGTGCATCTGCATTCCGAGCACCCACGGGTCGTAGCCCAGCACCAGCCCGGCCATCTCCTCGTAGGTCAGCACCGGAATGCCGTGGCCGTTCTCGCCGTAGGTCGTACCCTCCATTTCGGCGATCGCATACTGCCACTTGTCGAGGAACATCGCGCACCCCGGGCAGTTGGCCACGATGAAATCGGGTTTGTAGGGCGCCATGCTTTCGAGTTTCTTGTGCGAATTGGCGATCGAATAGCCGCGGTTGGCCTGCACCAGGTAGTTGCGGAACCCGAACCCGCAGCAATGCCGCCGCTCGGGGTAGTCCACGCATTCGCCGCCCCATGACTCGACCATGCCGGCCAGCACATAGGGGAATTCCGAACCGCCGATGCCCGACTTGGGGAATATCTTGGCGTAGTGGCAACCGATATGCTCCACCACGCGCAGCGGCTCCCCGGTCTGGGCGTTTACCAGCTTATGCTTTGCGCGTGCGGCGATCTGCTCGCGGAAATGGAAAACGATGTCCGAGGTATGCGCCAGGCTCGCAGGCTTGCGGAACTCGCGCCCCGTGGCTTTAAACAGGTTTTCCCGGGCTTTTTCCTCGGTCTCGGGGAACTCGTGCCACGTGGCCAGTATCTCCGAATAGACACCGAACGAAGTGATGCACGAGGTCACGAAATTCTCATAGCCCGCCTCGGTCATCAGCGCGAACTGCCGCGCCACGACCGTCATGATGGTTTCCAACGGCACGATATCCGAATGGTAGCCGATACCCGTACACGACGAATGCATGGGATCGTCCAACAGATCCTTGCCCAGGTCGTTGTGCAGCATGTCTATGAACAATTTTTCGCTGCCCGGGAAAAAATTCTGCCGGATACAGCTGCGGCCGTAATAATAGTTATCTTCGGCGATCTGTTTCTGGTATTCTTTCCAGCTTGCCCGCTTCATCATGATCAATAGTGTTCATTGTTGTTATGAAGGAAGACATCCATCATGTATTGCTGATCGGCGCCCTCCCCGTAGCCCAGTTCCCGGGCCTTGCGGTCGGAATGCTCCTCGATGGAGTCGAACATCTCCTTGCCGCCGCTGACTTCGAAGATTTTGTTGATCTCCTCGAGCGACTGCTCGTCCAGACGGCGCAGGGCCCCCGCGCCGTGGCGCATGTATACGGGCGTGAATTGTCCGTAGACCTCCTTGTCGTTATCGTAGATCCACTGCCACACGGTTCCCTGCTCGGGGTGCAGCTCGGGCTTCACCAACCGCGGTACGATGCAGTAGCCCGTGCGGAGGATATTTTCGCCGATGATGCGCTTGAGGGCCAGCTGCTGGCGCCCCTTCTCGCTCTCGACGAAGAAACCCAGCTTCTGCGACAATGTGCGCAGCGCCTGAATCACATACCCCGGCGTATTGCCGCGCGGACAGCGCGGGCGGCACGACATGCACTCGCCGCAATACCAGATCGTATCGCTTTTCAGCAACTCCTCGATGGCATCGTCGTCGCGCGTCTGCACGGTATTGACGATCTGACGTGGGTCGTAGTTGTAGAACTCGGCCGCGGGGCATACGCCCGTGCAGACACCGCAGTTCATGCACGACTGAAGGCCCTCCTTCATCCGCACGTCCTCCATCAGCATATCGAAATATTTTCCCATAATCTCACCTTTCACCGGGCACGAAACCGCGCCGGATGCAACAAAAAAACCTTTGCAGTGCAAAGGTAGGGAATACGGGCGAGCCGTGCAGTGGTATAAATACCTAATTTCGCCGGCGCTCGTAGGTCTCGAAGGCGAAAGGATAAGGGTAGTTCGTACCCGATGCGAAGGATTCGGACGACAGGAGCCGCCACTGCGCTTCGTCCCACTCGGGGAAATGCGTGTCGCCTTCGTATGCGCGGAACACGCGCGTCAGGTAGAAACGGTCGGCCAGAGGCAGGGCCTGCGCATAAATCTGCGCGCCGCCGATGACGAAAACCTCGTCGTCCCCGGGAAACAGCGCGACGGCCTCCCCGAGCGAATGAACTACCCTGCAGCCGGGGATTTCGACCTGCTGGCGCGTAATGACCACATTGGTACGGTTCGGAAGCGGGCGCCCGAGCGATTCGTAGGTTTTGCGGCCCATGATCACGGGGTGTCCCGTCGTGACGGCCTTGAAATGTTTCAGGTCTTCCGAAATATGCCAGAGCAACGTATTCTTATCTCCGATCACGCCGTTTTCGGCCACGGCAACGATAATGCTAACCATAAATTTCAAATTTTAACGTCCGGCGGCATCGCGGCCGGGTATAACGATGCAGATACGGCGGGCACGGATTGCGCGCTCAGAACGACATCGGCGCCTTGATCGCCGGCCAGGGATCGTAGCCTTCGAGCGTGAAATCCCCGTAGCGGAAATCGAAGAGCGATTTCACATCGGGGTACAGCCGCATCACGGGCAGCGGCCGCGGTTCGCGCGACAACTGCTCGTCGGCCTGTTCCATGTGGTTCAGGTAGAGGTGCGCGTCGCCGAGCGTATGGACGAACTCGCCGGGTTCGAGGCCGCATACCTGCGCCGTCATCAGCGTCAGCAGGGCATACGACGCGATATTGAACGGCACGCCCAGGAACGTGTCGGCGCTGCGCTGGTACAACTGGCACGAGAGCCTCCCCCCGGCCACGTAGAACTGGAACAACACGTGGCACGGCGGCAATGCCATGTCCCCGATCTCGGCGACATTCCAGGCCGAGACGATGATGCGCCGCGACTCGGGATTGTGCCGTATCAGTTCGACCGCCTGCGCGATCTGGTCGATGAAGCGGCCGTCGGGCTTGGGCCAGCTGCGCCACTGGTAACCGTACACATGGTTCAGGTCGCCGAACCGATACCCTTCGACAGGCGATTCGACACCGTCCTGTGCCGCACGCAGGAACGTATCCCGGTCGACGGGCAGCACACCATGGCGCACGCAGAGTTCGTTGTAATAGCGGAAAGCATCGTTGTCCCAGATATGGACGCCGTTGTCCACGAGGTACTTGATATTGGTATCGCCCGCCAGGAACCACAGCAATTCGTGGATCACGCCTTTCAGGAATACTTTTTTGGTCGTCAGCAGCGGGAAGCCTTCGGAGAGGTCGAAACGCATCTGGTGTCCGAAGACGCCTTTGGTGCCGGTGCCGGTACGGTCGCCGCGGACGACGCCCTCGGCTTTGATCCGCCGCAGCAGGTCGAGGTATTGTTTCATCTCTCCAGCATTTTTAAAGTCATTCCGCCCGATGCGTCCAGCACGGCGCACGAAGGGTATTTCTCCCAGCACCCCAGGTTTATCACATGCAGGCCCTGCTCGCGGTAGTCGCGCGGGAAATGCATGTGCCCGAAGACGAAGTGGTCGACGTCGTGCTCGGCGGCATACCGGCGGGCATATTCGATCAGCGGCTCGGTAAGCGAGACGTCGAGTTCCTCGGCACCGTGCGATTTGCGCGACTTGCCGCTCCACCAGTGCCCGAAGCGCATCGCCAGGTCGGGATGCAGCAGCCACGAAAAGAGCCAGCGCAACGTCCGCGAGCGGAATACCGTATTGAGGAATTTGAGCACGGGCTGTCCGTCGATGTTCATGTTGTCGCCGTGGGCGATGAAGACGTTTTTACCGTTCAAGCAGAATTGCTGCGGCGAGGTATGGATCTCGACGCCGCATTCGCGGGCGAGGTAATCGCCGACCCACATGTCGTGGTTTCCCGTAAAGAATACCACCCGAATGCCCCGGTCGGTCAGTTCGGCCAGCTTGCCGAGCGTCCGCACGAAGCCCTTGGGCACCACGCCCCGGTATTCGAACCAGAAGTCGAAGACGTCGCCCACCAGGAAAATCGCCTCCGCATCCTGCGCCGCATCGTCGAGCCAGCGCACGAAGCGCCGTTCGGTCTGCTGCGCAAACGCCTCGCCGCCTGCGCCCAGGTGGATATCCGATGCGAAATAGTACATCAACGGGTCAGTTCATCGAGTTTTTGTTCGAGGCTCTTGCCGTAAATATCCTTCCCGACGATATTCCCCTCCTTGTCGATCAGGAAATTGGCCGGAAGTTTCTGCACGTTGTAAAGTCCCAGCGACGACGATGCGCGCCCGCGCAGGTCGCTCACCGAAACCCAGGGAAGCTGCTGCTCCTGCACAGCCGAAATCCACAGGGGCTTCGACGTGTCGATGGCAACCTGGTAGACCTCGAATGCGACCGGGGCGTCGGCATATTTCTTATAGACCTCCTTCAGTTCGGCATTGAGCGTATTGCTGTTGCCCAGCTCGGCCGACCAGAAATCGAGCAGCACGACTTTCCCCGCGAGCGACGAGAGGCGTACCTTCTTGCCGTAGATGTCCGACAGCTCGAGGTCGGGATACCCCGCCTCGGTAATCTGGGACGACAGACTGATGCGGGCGTCCATGCGGGCGATCTCCCCCATGAGCGATTGCAGGTAGGGCGATTCGGGATAAATCTGTTCGATGGCCTCGGCCACCGTGCGGTAATAAACCACGTCGCTGTCACCGTTGAACAGGTATGTATCCCCGGGCAACCGCTGGTAAAGGGCATAGACCGCCGCCAGCGACGCTTTATTCTCGATGATGAAGCGCAACTGTTCGCGGCGGATACGGTAATATTCGACCGTGTACTCCTTTACCAGTGCCTGGCGGTCTTCCTCGGACAGCGTTGCCTTGGCAAACTGCGAGGCGATGTTATCCAGCCGCTGCGCGCCCGAAACGAAAGCCTGGTAGAACTGCCGCAGCAGTTCCGACTCCTTCGAACCTTCGACCGTATAGTTGCGTACAACGCTCCCCACCGAATTCAGGGAAAGTTTCTCGCCGCCGGCGAGGAACAGCGGAATGCGTTCGCCGTTATATATTATATTATAAAGCGACGGGGTCTTCGCCACGCCCTTCAACTCGAAACGGTAGTTCCCGTCCTTGTCGAGCACCGCGGAGTCGATCACCGACTGCGTCAGGGGCAATACCTGCTCCAGATAAACATCCTTGGCATCGTTACCTACGAAGCGACCCGAAATCTTCACCTTCGACGACTGGCATGCGCACAGCATGACGGCCGTGGTCAGGGACACGAAAAGCGTTTGTTTATTCATTTATCCTTGTTATCGCAGTTAAATGCTTACAAATATAGCAAAATTCCGGATATGCGCACTTTTTATTTCGACGAATTGCGGTGTGCGCCGTTGTTTTTCGAGAAATTGCGCCCGTGCTGCTGGTTGCGGTTTTTCTGCGGGCGCTGCTGCTGACGCTGCTGCGGCCCCTTCTGGGGACGTGCCGTAAAGTGCTGTTTATAGTCACTTCGGAGATTATTTAATGCCACTTCATCGATTTCGATCGCTCCGCCGGACATGCGTTTGATGTCTTTTACGATCACTTCGTTGTTGGGATGCTCCTGGTTGTACTCGTAGCTCTTCGTGCGCATGTAGCGGGCCAGGTTGTCCACCGTGCGCGCCATGGTACGCCGGTCTTTTTCCTCGGAAAGCCCGGCGATCATCCGCTCGACATACTTGCCGTAATGCTTATAGGAGATACGCCCCTGCGTGTAAGCCATGCGGCGCGGCGTAATGGTCAGCTCCTGACGCGAAGGCTGCGGGTAGGGGGAATCCACATCGAGTTGGAAATCAGACATTATGAAAAGGTGATCCCACAGTTTGTGGGTGAAGTCGGCCGTATCGCGCAGCAAGGGGTTCAGGTTGCCCATCACGGCGATCACGGCACGTGCCTGGCGGTTGCGCTCGCGGCGGTCTTCGATCAATTGCAACGAGTCGATCATCTCCTGGATATGACGCCCATACTCGGGCAGGTACAACTTGCGTCGTGTGTAGTTATAATTCTTTTTCATATTGTATTTGTGGTCTTCCGCACTGTTTCAATCCGTCCGCCGGAGCGTCCGGCAAGCCCGTTGCGGTAACCCGATTCAAGACGTTTTTTCCGACTTTCCACCCCATCCGGCAAGACCCTACAAGATTGGTTTTACACCGCAGAAAGTCATAACTTTGGGACAAAAGTAGGTAAAATTTCAGGAAAAACAAGCTATGGCAAAGGTTTTAATTTTAGACCAATCAAAAAGTATGCGAAACACGCTGCGCGAGCGGCTCGAATACGAAGGTTTCTCGACGGAGGCCGCCGAAGACGAAGAGGCGGCCTCCGTCATGTGCGAGAAAATCCCGTTCGACGTCATCCTGTCGGACACCGGGTGCAAAATCCCCGACAAGGGCGTCCCGTTCATCGTGCTGTCATCCGAGGCGTCGATCGACTCGGCCGTGGAAGCCGTACGCAACGGCGCCCAGGACTATCTGACCAAACCCATCGACATGAACCGCCTGCTGCAGTCCATCCACCGCACGATCGACGACCCGGCCCCCGTGCCCGCCCCCGCGGCGGCCCCGGCACGCCGCACCCGCCGCGGGCACAATGCGCAGACGGAGCATATCATCGGCACCTCGCCCCAGATCGAACATGTCCGCCTGTTGATCGACAAGGTCGCGCCGTGCGAAGCGCGTGTGCTGATCACGGGCGAAAACGGCACCGGCAAAGAGCTGGTCGCACGCTGGCTGCACGCCAAAAGCAACCGCGCCGCGGCTCCGTTCGTCGAGGTCAACTGCGCGGCGATCCCCTCGGAACTGATCGAAAGCGAACTCTTCGGCCACGAACGCGGCGCCTTCACCTCGGCCATCAAGCAGCGAAGGGGCAAGTTCGAACAGGCCGACGGCGGCACGCTGTTCATGGACGAGATCGGCGACATGTCGCTGGCGGCGCAGGCCAAGGTGTTGCGGGCGCTTCAGGAAAACAGGATCAGCCGCGTAGGCAGCGACAAGGACATCGAGGTCAACGTACGCGTCATCGCCGCCACGAACAAGAACCTGCGCGAGGAGATCCGGAAGGGCAATTTCCGCGAAGACCTTTACCACCGCATCGGAGTGGTCGTCGTGCGCGTCCCGGCGCTGCGCGAACATGCGCAGGACATCCCGCTGCTGGTCGACCATTTCATACGCACAATTTGTGCCGAATACCACATCCCGGCAAAACGCATCGAGGACGAAGCGCTTGCCGAGCTGCAAACGATGCCCTGGAGCGGCAATATCCGCGAACTGCGCAACGTCATCGAGCGGCTCATCATACTCAGCGAGGAGCGCATCACCCCCGCCGACGTCAAGGCCTACTGCTGACCGAGGCTCAGAACAGCACCCCGACCTTCAGCAGGAGGGTGCCGTGGCTGAGCTGCTCGGCAAATTCGGCGGAGAACCAGCGGCCTTCGTATTTCCGGAGCCGCTCCAGCCGCTGCAACTCATAGCCTGCCGCGAAGAACAGGTGCACACCGCAACGCAATGCATACTGCACCCCCAGTTCGGGATTGAGCAGCAGTCCCCCGTTGGCATCCCTGCGCGGTGCGAAAGCATATCCGGCGGCGCACCCGGCATAGGGCGTAAAGCTGCGGCGGCGCATAAGCAGGAACTTCGCATCGGCAAAGAGCGGCACGAGCGTTTTTTCATAGCAGGAACCCCCCGTTCCGGCACCGACCGAAAACCGGCGACTCACATTGTAATGACCCGTCACGCGCCAGACGACGGGCACCGACGACGGACGGGTCAGGCCGAAACCCGTCCCTACGGACGCCGAACAGGAAAAGCGGGGCAACTCCTGCGCCGGCACCTCGGCGGCAAGGAAAGGCAGCACGCACAGCGCCGCGGCCAATACTCGGAATCGCCTCTTCATCGTACACGGATCGTAATGCGTTCCACGATCCGGAGCGCCGAAGTGAGCCCCGAAATATCGGGGTCTATCCCGCCCGAACTTCCGTCGGGACTGCTGTGGCCGACCAGCACGGCTTCGAACTCCTCGCTGCCCGACGACAGGTCGACGTCGGCGGCATAGACCACGGCCGGCTGGCCGCTCCCGTGCCGCCCGCCCGAGTAAGCGGGCTCCCCCTCCATGGCCGATTCAGGATAGGTTTCGTTGAAATCGGTCGAATGGTTCACCTCGACCTTTACGACGAACCGATCGAGCCCCGCCCCGGGCGAGAGCTTCAGGTCGAAACTGCCGCGCGGCGTGGCACCCGATATGCCGTCCGCCAGCGGTTCGCTTTTCGTCGGCAGGTAAAGCCCGTCGGCATATTGCACGCCCCGGCTATGGCACCAGTGAGGCAGCGCCTCCCTGCGGCGGTTTCCGCCCGCCGCCAGCCAGGACTGGGTGGCGATTTTGGAACTCGCATAAACCGTGGAGAGGTAGCGCCCCTGCGCATCTTCGATCCAGACCGCGATCTGCGGCGGGTTCTTCCTTTTAATCCCCAGGAACAGGGGAAAATCATGCAGCCATGCGTCGCCCCGTTCCACGACAATTTCCACGCTTCCCTTTTCGTATTCGACCAACTTCTTATCGCAGGAACCAAGCAATACGAACGGTAAAATCCATGCCATTGCCATCTTTCTCATTGTTTTTGGTTTCCATTTTGTTACCTATTGGTAACATTTGTTGTAAAAAAAATACACACTCTTTCCCGGGCCGCGGGCCGGTCATTCCTTAAAAGTCTTGTCGATCAGCAGGTCTATCCCGAGGACGATCTGCTCCCAGCCGGCAGCCTCTCCGATCGGAATCCCGTTGTAAACCGGGCAATATTCCTCCAACAGCACAAGGTAGGTCACCGAAGCCGTCAGGAAAGTAGCCAGCACGGCCACCTCCGACTCGGGCAGCCCGGTTTTCCGCGACACCCGGGCGATCAACTCCAGCCCGGCCTGCTCGCGCTGCCTGCGGAGCGCCGCCACGAGTTCGTTCTTCGAGGACAACTCCCAGCGGTACAGGCGCCTAAGCGTAGGGTCGCCGTGCAAACGCCCGATCATCGTGCGGAACGTCTTTTTCAGAAATTCGGGCAAATGCGCGCGGCCGGGAATGTCGAGCGGAAAATTGATCCAGAAATCGTGCTGCCGGATATAGGCGGCCAGCAGTCCGTCCAGCGAACCGAAATAGCGGTAGATAAGTATTTTCGAGACTCCGCAATGCGCCGCGACGGCATTGACCCCGAGTTTCTCGAAACCATCCCTGCGGATCATCTCGCCCACCGCTTTCAGCATACGCTGTTCGGTAACATCCCGGTCACGCTCGGTATTGTTGTTCTTCGCCATATGTTACTATTCGGGAACAAATATATGTCTTTTTTCCCGGAATCATGCAATTTTCTGGGAATATTCACATATTCGGCATAAATTGAGAAGAATCCGCAAAAGGATCCGGACTGCCGGACAACCGCGGCACCCGGACTATAACAACTCCAATATCTTGGCCGGATTGTCGACGATGTGCCGCGCCCCGGCCTCCTCGAGCTCAGTGCGCTCACGAAACCCCCACGTCACCCCGACCGAGCGAACACCGGCGGCCGCGGCTGTCTGCATGTCCACGCCCGAGTCGCCGACATAGAGCACCCGCTCCTTCGCCACGCCCGTAAGCGCAAGTATCTCCCCCACCACCGCGGGGTCGGGCTTGAGCGGCACGCCCTCGCGCTGGCCGAAGACCGCGGCGAATTCGACACCGGGGAAAAACAACCGGATCAGTTTTTCCGTTCCAGCCTGGAACTTGTTGGATGCCACGGCGATACGGATACCTCGCCGCGCGATCTCCGCAACCAGTTCCGGAATTCCTTCGTAGGGTTTCGTATAAACGTCGATATGCTCGGTATAATATTTCACGAAATCCGCGCGCACGGCCGCGACCGTATAAGGCGTGCGGAGCTCTTCGGGCAACGCCCGCTCCACGAGCCGCATGATGCCGTTGCCCACGAAATGGCAGTATTCGTCATAGGTATGCTGCGGCAGGCCGCGCATGGCCAGCACGGCATTGCATGCGACAGCCAGGTCGCCGATCGTATTGAGCAGCGTGCCGTCGAGGTCGAATATCACAAGTCCGGTATCCATCTTATATTCCATATTAATGCGGATGCGCCGCAGTACCTGCGGCTCTTTTGATCTTCCACCCGATGGCCGCCACCATCAGCGACATCAGGGGACTGACAATATTGAAAATACAGTAAGGCATGTAGACGAATGTGGAAACACCCAGCACGGTGGCCTGCGTCATGCCGCACGAGTTCCACGGCACCAGCACGGAGCAGACCGTGGCCGAATCCTCGACCGAGCGGCTCAACAGCCGCGGTTCGAGCCCCCGCTCCGCATAAAGTTCCCGGAAAAGGCGCCCCGAAAGGATGATCGAGATATACTGGTCGGCGGTGCAGAGGTTGAAGAAGATGCCCGCGCCGACGGTCGAGGCCACGGCCGAAAAGGCACGGCGCACGAAACGCAGGAAAACGGAGGTCAGCGCCCCCAGCATCCCGCTGCCGGTCATCACGCCGCCGAAGCACATGGCGCAGATGATGAGCCATACGGTATTGAGCATGCCCGCCATGCCGCGCGTAGCAACCAGCTCGTCCAGCTGCGGGCTTCCGGTAGGGATCGCCGTCGGGCCGAAGCAGCTCATCAGCACGCCCTTGAACCCCGACATGAAATCCAGCCCTCCGACTCCGGCCACCTTCGCCACCAGTTCGGGCTGCGCCAGCAGCATGGCTATGCAGGCGAAAACCGCGGCGCAGAAGAGCGTCACGATGGCCGGGAGTTTGCGCACGATCAGCACGCCCGTCGCCACGGGCACCGCCAGCAACCAGGGCGTGATGCGGAACGTCCCGCGCAATGACTCGGCATACATCCCGGCATGCGTGCCGCCCGTATGGTCGAGCGTCAGCCCCGCGATGACGAAAACCGCCAGCGCGATGACGAACGACGGGACGGTCGTATACAACATGTAACGGATGTGCGTGAAAATCGGCACCCCGACGGTCGACGAGGCAAGCACCGTGGTATCGGACAGGAGCGAGAGCTTGTCGCCGAAATAAGCGCCGGAGATGATCGCGCCCGCGATCCACCCTTCGGGGAAACCCATGGCCTGCCCGGTGCCCATCAGCGCCACGCCGATCGTGGCGATCGTCGTCCACGAACTGCCGGTCATCAGCGAAACGCCCGCGCAGATGACGCACGAGGCAACCAGGAAGAACGAGGGGTGCAGGATCTTCAGCCCGTAATAGATCATCGTCGGCACCACGCCGCTCACCATCCACGACCCGGCTATGGCGCCGATCAGCAGCAGGATGATGATTGCCGAAGCCGAAGCCCGGATGTTGTCGATGATCGCCTCTTCCAAGACCGCCCACTTGCAGCGGTAAATGCCGATGGCCAGCATGACGCAGACCGACGTGGCCGACAACAGTGCGATCTGGCTGCCGCCGTTGATCGCGTCCCCGCCGAAACAGCGGATGACCACGTAAAGCAGCAGCGTCAGCACCGCCAGCGGCAACACCGACACCCACGGCGAAGGCTGTTTGGCCGCATATTCTTTCATTTCCGGATTCCCATTAACCATACGGACGGCAAAAATACGAAAAACTTACCACATATCCGCACGCCCGGCACCGGGGATAACCATTTCCGGCCGGAAGATATGCGCGTGCAACTTTTCCGGGCGCATTGTTTTTTATTTCCGAAATTTTATCTATTTTTGGTAAAAGATAGCGACGGATATGGCGGCACAAACAATCAAAAAGATCTTCCGGTTCTACCTCGACGGGTTCCGGAGCATGACAGTAGGCAAAACCCTGTGGGCCATCATCCTGGTCAAGCTGTTCATCCTGTTCGCAATCCTCAAGGTATTCTTTTTTCCCGATTTCCTGGCCGGGCAGAGCCCCGAAGAGCGCAGCCGTTCGGTCATGAAAGAACTAACCCCCGACAAATAACCATCGCTTATGTTATCTGATTATCTACAAACAGTCGACTGGTCGCGTGCGCAATTCGCCATGACGGCCATTTACCACTGGCTTTTCGTCCCGCTCACGCTGGGGCTGGGGTTCATCATCGCCATCATGGAGACCCTTTACGTCCGCACGGGTGATGAGTTCTGGAAGCGCACGACCAAATTCTGGATGCGCCTGTTCGGCATCAACTTCGCCATCGGCGTGGCAACGGGCATCATCCTCGAATTCGAGTTCGGCACCAACTGGTCGAACTACTCGCATTTCGTGGGCGACATCTTCGGTGCCCCGCTGGCCGTCGAAGGCATCATGGCCTTCTTCATGGAGAGCACCTTCATCGCCATCATGTTCTTCGGCTGGAACAAGGTCTCGAAAGGCTTCCACCTCACGGCGACATGGCTCACGGCCATCGGCGCGAACCTCTCGGCACTGTGGATCCTGGTCGCCAACGCCTGGATGCAGCACCCCGTGGGATGTACGTTCAACCTCGAAACCGTACGCAACGAAATGACCTCGTTCTGGGAGGTACTCTTCTCGCCCGTGGCGATGAACAAGTTCTTCCACACCATCACCTCGTCGTTCGTGCTGGCGGCACTGTTCGTCGTGGGCGTCAGCGCCTGGTATCTGCTCCGGCACCGCGAACAGAAAATGGCCCGCAAGAGCATCGCCATTGCCTCGGCCTTCGGCTTCGTATTCGCGCTCGTCACGGCGATGACGGGCGACAAGTCGGGCGCCGTCATCGCCCGCGTGCAGCCGATGAAACTCGCAGCCATGGAGGCGCTCTACGACGGGCAGCAGGGTGCGCCCCTGACGGCCATCGGCATCGTGAGGCCCGAGGCGGAACGCACTTCGAACGAGGACGCATTCTATTTCAAGATCGACATCCCGAAACTGCTCTCGATCATGAGCTTCCGCGACGCAGACGCCTATGTGGCGGGCATCAACGACCTGGTGAACGGCAACGAGAAATACGGCGTGATGTCGGCCGCGGAGAAGATGGAGCGGGGCCGCGTCGCCGTGGGTGAACTGGCCCGTTACCGGGCGGCGCTCGAGGCCGGCGACCAGGCGGCGATCGACCAAATCACCGCCAAGTTCGACCCCTCGAAGCCCGAAGGCGAGGAGTTCCTGCGCGAATATTTCGCCTATTTCGGGTACGGCTACCTCGACACTCCGCAGCAGGTAGTCCCCAACGTACCGCTGCTCTTCTACTCGTTCCGCGTGATGGTCGGTGCCGGGTGCTTCTTCATCCTGCTGCTGGGCGTCATCTGGTGGCTCAACCGCAAGGACAAACTGGCGGACAAGCGATGGTTGCTGCGGGTCGCCGTATGGTCGATCCCGCTGGCCTACCTCGCTTCGCAGGCCGGCTGGGTGCTGGCCGAGGTCGGACGCCAGCCGTGGGCCATCCAGGATCTGATGCCCGTGGGCATCGCGGCCTCGAAGATCGGCCCCGGGTCGGTATCGGCCACCTTCTTCATCTTCCTCGCGCTCTTCACGGCGCTGCTGATCGCCGAGCTGAGCATCATGTTCCGCCAGATCAAAATCGGGCCCGAAAACGAAAAACAGTAAACGACTATGGATACCCTGGTACTTTTGCAACACTATTGGTGGCTGATTATCTCCCTGCTGGGGGCACTGCTTGTATTCCTGCTCTTCGTACAGGGCGGGCAGGGGCTGCTCTACGACATCGGCAAGACCGAAGAGGAACGTAACATGCTGGTCAACTCGCTGGGCCGCAAATGGGAATTCACCTTCACGACGCTCGTAACCTTCGGCGGCGCATTCTTCGCCTCGTTCCCGTTGTTCTACTCCACGTCGTTCGGCGGCGCGTTCTATGTATGGATGGCGATCCTGCTGGTCTTCGTCATCCAGGCCGTGGCCTACGAATACCGCCGCAAACCGGGCAACGTCTTCGGCGAAAAGACATTCAACGTATTTCTGATGATCAACGGCATCGCCGGCCCGCTGCTGCTGGGCACGGCCGTCGGAACACTTTTCACGGGCGCGAACTTTACGGTCGACCGCCTCAACCTGGCCAACGGCGCCGGAAGCGGCAGCGCAACGGTGATCTCGCAGTGGACAACCCCGTGGCACGGACTGGAAGCGCTTACGGATGTCTCGAACGTCTTTCTGGGCATTGCCGTGACATTCCTCGCCGCAACGCTGGCCTGCCAGTATTTCATGAATAACATCGACGACAAGACCATCCTCGAACGTGCCCGCCAGCGGATGATCCCCGCAGCAGTCTGTTTCGTGCTCTTCTTCGTAGCGTGGCTCGGCATGCTGCTCTTCGCCGACGGCCGGGCGGTCGATGCCGCAGGCCGGATCTCCATCGAGCCGTACAAGTACCTGCATAACTTCATCGAGATGCCTTACCTCGCCGTGGTGCTGCTCCTCGGCGTGGTGGCGGTACTGTGGAGCATCGGACTGGGCTGGCGCGGCCGGCGCAACGCCATCTGGTTCGGCGGTGCGGGTACGGTACTGACGGTACTGGCGCTGCTGCTCTGCGCCGGATGGAACGAAACGGCCTATTACCCGTCGCTGGCCGACATGCAGTCGTCGCTGACGATTTACAACTCCTCGTCGAGCCTCTTCACGCTCAAGGTGATGTCGATCGTCTCGCTGCTGATCCCCTTCGTCGCAGCCTACATCTGGTACGCATGGCGGGCGATGAACCGCAAGCCGATCACCCGCGAAGAGATCCGCGGGGACGACCACCAATACTAATACCGACTGCCTCCGACCGTATGAAATATAGTATAATATTACTCCCGCTTGTATTCTGCAGTTGCGGTTCCCGTCCGGGAAAAGCAACTGCAGAACTGCAGGCCACGCCCCCGGCAGCCCAAAGTCCGCAACCGACAGACCGCCCCGCCACGGCAAAAGACGCAGGCCGGCAGACCTGCCCCGTCTCGGTAGAAGATACGGTTCGCCGCCAGCTCGGCGGCAAACTGTTCTTCTCCGAATTTTCCAACTTCAACCCGGCCGACTCGATAACCGTTATCGAAACTCATTACCGCAAGGCGGAAGGAAAGGAACTCTACCGCGAATACCGGTTTATCACCCACAACCGGAACAGTCCCGCCCACAGGTTCTTCGAGAGCCGTTACCTCGATTCGGTCTACATGTCTTATTTAAACGACCCAAGCTATCGCGATTTTTATGACCAGATGCTGCCCGACTCTGTAAAATCTGAATACATCGCCCCGGAAATCCGGAATTTCAACGGCTATTGGGTCAATCTGAAGGAATACAAGGGTGATTATTACCTCGATGACGACTGGTCATGGCACATTTCGTTCCACATTGCTGACAGCGTCAAAACAGATCTCTATATGGACGGGCCCTATCCCCGGAAAATCAGGACGGCAACAATGCTTCCCCAGGGCGGCATATTGCTCCACTACCACAGGGCCGATTCGCTGCACTCCTACAAGTACGACTCGCTGCATATCGAGGCCGTCGACATCCAAAGGGGCGTCTACCGGCTTTCGGGCGAAAGCGACTATTTCGCGGCTCCGGCGCAAGCCGTACACAATTTCGAGATCATCCAGTACGCCAACAGCACGGGAGATATATTTTAAACCGGCACGAACAATGATTTCCCACATATTGATAAAAGGGAAAGCCTTTTCAGGCTTTCCCTTTTATTCAAGCATCTCCGCCAGCTATTCCGCGTTCTCGCCGAACGGGTACTGGTTCTGGTGCACGTCCTCGAAACGCATCCCCTTTTCGTAGGTCTTCATGGCGCGGCGGCTCATACCCATCGACGCGAAACCGCCGTCATGGTAGAGGTTCTGCATCGTCACTTTGCGCGTAAGATCCGAGAAAAGCGTCAGCACATAGTCCGCGCAGTCGGTAGCCGAGGCATTGCCCAGCGGCGACATGTTCTCGGCGAAATTCATCAGGTCGCCCATCCCCAGCACGCCGCTTCCGGCCGTGGTCGGCGTCGGCGACTGCGACACGGTGTTGATGCGCACGTGCTTCTCACGGCCGTAGATATACCCGAAACTGCGGGCGATCGACTCCAGCAACGCCTTGGCATCGGCCATGTCGTTATAACCGTAGAGCGTACGCTGTGCCGCGATATACGAGAGCGCCACGATCGACCCCCAGTCGTTGATGGCGTCCTTCTTGCGGGCCACCTGGATCGCCTTGTGGAACGAGATCGCCGAAATGTCGAGCGTCTTGGAGAGGTAATCGTAATCCAGGTCGTCGTAGGTGCGCCCCTTGCGGACGTTGGGCGACATGCCGATCGAGTGGAGCATGAAGTCGAACTTGCCCCCGAAATGTTCCATCGTCTTGTCGATTAGGTTTTCCAGGTCTTCGACGCTCGTAGCGTCGGCCGGGACGACGATCGTATTGCATTTTTCAGCCAGCTGGCCGATTGTACCCATGCGAATAGATACGGCAGTATTCGTAAGGACGATTTCGGCCCCTTCTTCAACGGCGCGTTCCGCCACTTTCCATGCGATCGACTGCTCGTTGAGTGCTCCGAAAATAAGGCCCTTCTTGCCTTTCAATAAATTGTATGCCATCCTATTTAGATTAAAAATTCGGGCAAATATAACAAAAATATTTGAAACGGGCGAACCGCTGTCCCTGCAAACCGCGGCAAACGGCATGTCCCCGAACCAAAACGCGGGTTGTAAATCACGGTTTTTTCACGTTTTACACATTTTTCGGCTTTTTATCGTACCTTTGTGCCGAATAAAACATGCACATGACCATTACAGACGATTTCAGCGCCCTGGGGCTTTCCGAGCAGATGCTCGCCGCAGTCCGCGCCAAGGGATTCGAGACGCCCACCGCAATCCAGAAGCTCACCATCCCCCACCTGCTCACAAAACCCAACGACATCATCGCGCAATCGCAGACCGGCACGGGCAAAACCGCAGCCTACGGACTGCCGATACTCCAGACCCTCGAACCCGCCCGCGGGCCGATACAGGCCATCATCCTCGTACCGACACGCGAACTCGCACTCCAGGCGGCCGAAGAACTGCTCTCCTACAACCGCGAAAAACGACTCTCGATCACGGCCATCTACGGCGGTGCGGCGATGAGCGAACAGCTGCGTCGCCTTGCCAAAGGCATCGACATCGTCGTCGGGACACCGGGGCGCGTGCTCGACCACATCCGCCGCGGCACGATGAAACTGGAAAACGTCCGTTACCTCGTGCTCGACGAAGCCGACGAGATGCTCAACATGGGCTTCGTCGAGGACGTCGAAGAGATCATGAGCCACACCAGCGACGAGCGGCGCGTGCTGCTCTTCTCGGCGACGATGCCCGAACGCATCATCCGGCTTTCGAAAACCTACATGCGCGACACGGAGATCGTGCGCGTGGAACACAAGCAGATCACGGCCGACCTCACGGAACAAATCTATTTCGAGGTACGCGAGGCCGACAAGTTCGACGCCCTGACCCGCATCATCGACGTCGAACCCGAATTCTACGGCATCATCTTCGCCCGCACCAAGATCGGCGCCGACGAAACCGCCTCGCGCCTGACGGCGCGCGGCTACGCAGCCGAAGTGCTGCACGGCGACGTGTCGCAGGCGCAGCGCGAGAAGATACTCCGCAAATTCCGCGACCGCACGATCAATATCCTGGTGGCTACCGACGTGGCCGCCCGGGGCATCGACGTGGGCAACCTGACCCACGTCATCAACTACTCGCTGCCGCAGGACTCGGAGAGCTACGTGCACCGCATCGGCCGCACGGGCCGCGCCGGCAAGCAGGGAACGGCCATCACGTTCGTCTCGCCCTCGGAGTTCCGCGGCCTGAATAACCTGATGCGCGACATCAAGGTCGAGATCAAACGCGAAACCCTCCCCTCGCCGCAGGACATCGTAGAGATGAAACGGCTGAAGATCAAGGAGGAGATGCAGGAGATCGTCGAAAACGAAAGCTACGACGGGTACAAGGAATTCGCCGAAGAGTTGCTCGCCGAATACACCCCCGACATAGCCCTGGGTGCGCTGCTGCGCCTGGCGTTCCGCAGCGAACTCGACCAGAACAACTACCCCGAAATACGCTCCTTCTCGGTCGACCGCAAGGGTACGGCGCGGCTGTTCCTGGCCGTGGGCAAACGCGACGGCTACACGGCACGCAAGCTGGTCGACATGCTCAAATTCAAATGCGGCCTGCGCGACAAATATATCAACGACGTCCAGATTTCGGACAACTTCTCGTTCGTGAGCGTCCCGTTCCGCGATGCCGAGGAGGTCGTCCGCAAACTCAACCGGCTGAACCGCGGCCGCCGGCCGATGGCCGAGATCGCCCGCGACGGGGAAAACGGGGCGCAGGAAGCCCCGGTTCGCAAGCCCCGCCGCACAAAAACCGAGGATTACCAGACCGCCGGGCAGACATACGCCCCGGCACCGAAAAAGCCGACGCGGAACGTGAAGCCGGCAACGCCCGTCCCGGCAACCCCGACGGCGTACGACCCGGCGCCCGCCCACGACGAAACGGTACACGCAGAACCCTCACACGACCAAACGGCATATGACCCAACGTCATCGCCGCGCCGGAAGCTGAAAACCAAGACCCCACCCCACCCGGACATCCCCGATTTCAGCAAGATGTCGAACGAAGGTTTCGACTGGTCGGCATTTATGAAATTCGACGAAGGCACGGCATGGGGACGCGACGAGAATGGCAAAGGCAAGGGCAAAGCGACCAAAAGCGTACGCAAGACCCCGAAAAAGACAGTCACAGCCGCCCAGCGGGTTGCCGCCAAAGGCAGGAAACGGAAATAGGAAACAATAGAATTGAAATAATCGCAATAAAAAAGACCCGGTTTTGGGTCTTTTTTATTCTCAATCTCTCTTAGCCTGTTTAATAGCCTATTACAACGGGGCAAATTTCGCTCTATCCCTTTTGATTTAGATAAGAAAGTAGGTCTTAACATGCTGGATGATAAAGTATAATACCTGTTTGCGATGCATGTTGTCTTTTAAGATAGATTAACTGCTTTAAGTCTATCCTATTCTCTATTACCATAATTATATCTTGATAATCCATCAGGATTATATTTGAGTTTTCTCTTCTTATACATTCGTCTGCAAACCCTGAAATAGATATAAACAAGCCAAGTGTTGTTGTTAATTTATCTTTAACTTTACCACTAAACGCATGCAATGCTGATTTTGGCATGGCTTTAGCCTCCCATTTTGCCTCAATTAGATAATCTTGGTTATCATGAGTAAACGCACCGTCAATTTGCTCTCCACTAATTTTATAGGAACATTTCGGGTCTAAATCAAATAAATTAAATAAGGAGTTCAGGAATTGTTCAAATTCATATCCGCGTTTTTGTGGACTTGCCGATGACGCAGACATTCGATTAAAGTCTATTTTTAATTTTTCTAATTCTGATTGAAAAAATTGAGCTTTCTGTATTTTATTTTGGTATGTTATCTTCCGGGTTTCTGCTTCCTTTTGTTCTTCAATAATAGCAAAATAACCTTTTGTATGTAGTCTTAGCGCTTCAACACTTTCCTGGGCTTTTTTTATCTTTTTATCTGCGTCTTCCCATTTCTTTAAATGCGAAAAATCAGACATATCGGATACTGCTTTAAGTAATAATAACAAATCTTCTTCATATATGTCCAATCGATTTGACATTCTATTTACAATGTCATTTGCTATTTCTCGTTTATATTTGGTCATGTCTAAAGTAGATACAAACGATTTATTATTGATTGTATGATTAACAAACATTTTAAGATCGTTTTTTATCCAATAAATATTAGTTAATGCCTCTTTGAGGGCTATTAATGCAGAACCGGATATTTTATGAGAATTAGCCATTAGAAAATCTTTTGACAAAAATATATAAAATCTAATATTCCATCAATCTAAAATGCAAGAAGTTATTTACATTTTACGATTTATCATTTTTTTTATATCTTTGCTCCTGCGAACATTATTTTCAAAAAACCTTTTCACTGGATTCTCAATACGGGAAACCACGAAAAAAGTATGCGCAGAGCCGTTGGGGAGCAATCCCGCGAACGGCACCTGTATTGAGCCCGTAAAAAGGTGAAGATAGTGTTCGCAGCTGCGCACACTTTTTTTTGTATTATGCGAACACTATCTTCCGTCCGTACCCCGGTACAGACACGCCGCAAGGCCAGCCGCAAGCGGTTTCCGCCGTGCAACCTCCCGATCCGTCTCCATTTCCACCCGCCCGATTAGCAAACGACTGCTAACCAAACCTTTATTCTCTTTGTTGTGCCCCGTTGCACGATAAGGACAGCCCTTTTTATGCCCATCGTATCCGCTGCCACAGGCAGCGGCAGGCCGAAGCCTCCCCCGGCGGAGGTCTGCAAACACGCTGCGCATGTTTTCAAACCCCGCAGGCTTCGTCTGCAATCTTAAAATCAAACAAAATGGAACCGAATCAAAACCCCGCGCAGGAACAGCCTGTGCAACCCATAGTCCCCCAAACCACGCGGGCCGCGCAACAGCCGGACATCGAACAGATCGTCGCTCCCGCCATGGAACCGGCACAGCCCGCCGCGCAATCTGCCGCGCAACCCGCACCGCAACCGCAACCGCAACCCGGGCGCCCCGACGAACTGCTCTACGACCCCAACGAAGCGGCGCAGATGATCCGCCACCTGACGGACGGCTATTTCGACCCGGAATACGTCCTGCTTTTCGGAAAGCTGACCGGCGGCACGCCCCACAGCGATGCCGTGGCCTACGACCTGCTGATGGTCGTGCGCGAAACGCCGGAATACGACTGGATTCGGGCAAAACGCATCCTGCGGTACAGGATGCCGTACCGCTACCGGAAGGTCTCCTACATCAATCCCTATATCCTGCCGTTGAACTATGTCGAATCGCATCGGACGCCGTTCCTCTACTTTGCCCATGCCGAGGGTGAACTATTGCATTGCAGCGACCACTATCTGTTTCGCCGCCCGAAGCACCCGATCGACTTTGCCAAAGCCCATGCCGACGCCAAATTCCATTTCGACACGTTCCGCACGCTCGGCAACGACCTGCTCGAACAGGCGCAGGATGCGTTTGCCGGGGGCCGCAACGTGCGGCTGGCGGCACAGTTCTCGGCGCAGGCGATCGTCTATTTCTACCACACGCTCTACTATGTCTATCACGGTATGGAATTCGACATCCATGATCCGGTCGTGATGCACGACCGGATGCGGACGCTTTCGACAAAACTAATGCTGGTATTCGACGACAACCATATCGAAAACATTTTCACGTTGCCATGCCTGAAACAGGTGCTGTTAAAAACGCCTTACAGCGCCGAGTTCTACATGGCTCCGCAGGAATTGGAGATGCACATGGGGCGTGTTCAAAAGGCTGCCGAAATAATCGAAAACTACTGCGGCCTGCGGCTGGAACTCTATAAAGAACTGGGCACGCAATAGGCCACCCCGACACCTGAATAAGACAAGAGGGGCTGATGGCCCCTCTTGCTGTCGATTCTTCATACATTCGGCGGAAAGAGAGGGATTCGAACCCCCGGAGCCTTGCAGCTCAACGGTTTTCAAGACCGCCGCAATCGACCACTCTGCCATCTTTCCGGGGACAAAAGTAGCACGGTTTTTCCATTCTGCCAAATCTTCACCCCGATTATTTTCCGCCCGGGCGGAGCCGGACTTCAAATTAAGGACATTATTTTTGACTTTTAGGAAAATTCCATATCTTTGTCAACAAGTTAGGTAAGGTCGCAACTTTTCACACATTATAGAACATGAACAAAGCGCAGCTGGTCGAGGCGGTAGCCCTCGACGCTAACATCTCGAAAGTCGACGCGCGCAAAGCGGTCGATGCCATCATCCGCGTGACCGTACACAGTCTCCGGCAGGGTGAGCGCCTTACCCTCACCGGGCTCGGGACATTCAGCGTGCAGCAGAAATCCGCACGTATGGGCCGCAATCCGCGCACGGGCGCCCCGGTGAAGATCCCGCCGCGCAAGGCCATCAAGTTCCGCCCCACGGCCGAGATCGAGTAATTTCCACTGCGTTTTTTAACTTTTTTCACACATGCCAGAAATCTCACAACGCGCCGAGCTGATGCCGGCTTCACCCATACGCAAACTCGTCCCGCTGGCCGAAGCCGCCCGGGCACGCGGCACCAAGATCTACCACCTGAACATCGGCCAGCCCGACCTGCCGTCGCCGCAGACCGGGCTCGACGCCCTGAAAAAAATCGACCGTACGGTGCTCGAATACAGCCCCAGCGACGGGTACCGCTCGCTGCGCGAGAAACTGGTAGGTTACTACGAACAGTTCCAGATCAAGCTCTCGCCCGACGACATCATCGTCACGACGGGCGGTTCCGAGGCCGTGTTGTTCGCTTTCATGTCGTGCCTCAACCCCGGCGACGAGATCATCGTCCCCGAGCCGGCCTACGCCAATTACATGGCCTTCGCCATCTCCGCGGGGGCCGTGATACGCCCCGTGGTATCGTCGATCGAGCAGGGATTCGCACTGCCCGATGTCGCGGAATTCGAAAAGCTCATCAACGACCGCACGCGCGGCATCCTGATCTGCAACCCCAACAACCCCACGGGGTACCTTTACACACGCAAGGAGATGAACCGCATCCGCGACCTGGTCAAAAAATACGACCTGTTCCTCTTCTCCGATGAGGTCTACCGCGAATTCATCTACACCGGGTCGCCCTACATATCGGCCTGCCATCTCGAAGGCATCGAGCAAAACGTGGTGCTGATCGACTCGGTGTCGAAACGCTACTCGGAATGCGGAATCCGTATCGGGGCGCTCATCACCAAGAACCGGACGCTGCGTAACGCCGTGATGAAATTCTGCCAGGCACGCCTCTCGCCCCCGCTGATCGGACAGATCGTCGCCGAGGCTTCGATCGACGCGCCGCGATCGTACAGCACCGAAGTCTACGAGGAGTATATCGAACGACGCAAATGCCTGATCGACGGGCTGAACCGCCTACCGGGCGTATACTCGCCGATCCCGATGGGCGCCTTCTATACCGTGGCACGGCTGCCGGTAGAGGACAGCGACGATTTCTGCGCATGGTGTCTCTCCGACTTCGACTACGAAGGCGAAACCGTTATGCTCGCCCCCGCATCGGGCTTCTACTCCGATCCGGCATGCGGCCGCAACGAAGTCCGCATCGCCTACGTGCTCAAGAAGGAAGACCTCGAACGGGCGTTGGTCGTACTGGGCAAGGCGCTCGAAGCATATAACAACCGGAAATAGCCAGACCGGCAATCTCGGACACGCAGTGCGGCACGGATAATGCCGCACTTTTTCTTGGAAGCCGGAGAGTCCGGCCATACCCGGCGTTTCGGCCAATCCTATACTATATAGGTCAATTTTCAGGAATTTTAGACCAAAAAATTTGGGCGGCAAAGATAGTTTTCATACTTTTGCCTCGATTTTTACACGCCGCAACGGGCGTATAGTATAAACCAAACCAATACGTTATGAAAAAACTTTTCCTTCTTCTGGCCACCGCTGCCGTCACCTCGGGAGCATACGCCGAAGGATATCAAGTGAACAACCTCTCTTCGAAGCAGAACGGTATGGGACACGTGGGTACGGCCATGAAGCTCAATTCCGAGTCGATCTGGTTCAATCCCGCCGCCGCCTCGTTTCAGGACTCCCGATTCGACATCTCGGTCGGCATCACCGGCATCGCTTCGAAGGCCACCTATACGTCGCTCCCCGACTATACGGGCAAGACCAAGCCGCAGCACTACACCTCGGACAACAGCATAGCGACCCCGCTTTACGCCTATTTCAACTACAAACCCCTCGACTGGATGTCGGTCGGCCTGGCTTTCAATACGCCGTTCGGCTCCTCGATGGACTGGGGCGACAACTGGCCGGGGGCGCAACTCGTCCAGTCGATCAACCTCCAGGCCTACAATCTCCAGCCGACCGTCTCGTTCAAACTCTGCGAGCACCTCTCCATCGGCGGCGGTCTGATGATGACCTGGGGCAAGTTCGACCTTTCGCGCTCGCTGCTGCCTATCGGCGCCGACAATCCGCAGAACAAAGCGCTCATGGGCGCATTGCAAATGCTCAACCCGCAAATGCCCAACCTCTTCGAAATGGCCGGAGACAAAAACCTGATATCGCTGGGGCTCGAAGGCAAAGCCAAAATGGCCGTCGGAGTAAACCTCGGTGTGATGTGGGACATCAACGAACAGTGGTCGCTGGGCTTTACCTACCGTTCGAAACTCAAAATGAAGGTGGATTCGGGTTCGATCGACCTGCGTATGATCGACAATACCCAAATCGCCCAGGTCATCGGACAGCTCCTGCCCCAGCTGGGTCTCGACCCCGCCAAGCTCACGTCGGCCGTCGTGAAGACCGAGCTGCCCCTGCCGGCATCGCTGACGTGGGGTGTCAGCTTCCGTCCCGTCCCGAAGTGGGAGTTCGCCGTCGACCTGCAATATGTGCTCTGGAGTGCCTACGACAAACTCGACGTCAAGATTCTCGAACCCGGCAGCAACACCCCCGTACTGAACATCCCGGTCAGCGATAAAAAATACTCCAACACGCTGGCGTTCCGTTTCGGCGGCCAGTACCACGCACTCGACTGGCTGACCGCCCGTATGGGTATGTACGTGGATGAAAGCCCCGTGCGCAGCGACTATCTCAATCCCGAGACGCCCTCGATGACCAAGCTCGCCTATACGGCCGGCGTCACCTTCCGCCCGATCAAATGGATGAATATCGACATCGCATACGGCTATGTCAATTCGGCCGATCCCGAACGTACGGGCTCCTATCCCTACACCAATTCGGTACTGGGCATCGTGAACGAAAAACTGGCGGCAGCAGGCGTTCCCGAAAGCCAGCTCACCAATCCGGTCACCGATTTTTCGGGTAATTACACCGCCCGGGCCCACACATTTTCGATCGGCGTAGGGTTCAGTTTCTAAAACCGGGAAAAATTATTATATTTGCGGTGCGCTTTGCAGAAAAGTGCGCCGCAATTTTTATCCGGCCTCATAGTTCAAGGGATAGAACGAGGGTTTCCTAAACCCTAAATTCGCGTTCGAGTCGCGGTGAGGCTACGAAAAGGGAAAGGTTCCGGCCTTTTCCTTTTTTCGTTCCGCCCGGGCGGGAGCGGTTTAAATCTCCTGCCGGAAAAGGGAACATCCGACAATTTACATTATCTTTGCCGCACATATAAAGCCAGTTTATGGAGTCACTCAAAGAATTATATAAGATCGGCAACGGCCCGTCGAGCAGCCACACGATGGGGCCAAAAAAGGCTGCCGAACGTTTTGCCGAACGTAGTCGCGACGTCGATTCATACCGTGTGACACTCTACGGATCGCTTGCCGCCACGGGCAAGGGACACCTCACCGACGTGGCGATCCTTTCAGTGCTGGAGCCCATCGCCCCGACCCAGATCGTCTGGGAGCCGAAGACCGTGCTGCCTTTTCATCCCAACGGCATGTTGTTCGAGGGGCTGAAAGCCGGCAAGGTCGCCGACAGTTGGACGATATACAGCATCGGCGGGGGTACCCTGGCGAACGAGAGTTCGCGCCTGGAGATACCCGCCAGCATCTATCCGCTGACGACGATCTCGGAAATCAAGAACTGGTGCTACCGCGAAGGCAAAACCTATTGGGAATATGTCAACGACTGCGAAGGCCCCGAAATATGGGATTACCTCGACCGGATATGGACGGTGATGTGCGAAACGATCCAGCGCGGCCTGAACAACGACGGCGTACTGCCGGGAGGGCTCAAGGTCGCCCGCAAGGCGAGCACCTACTGGGTCAAGTCGAAGAGCTACACCGACTCGCTGAAATCCCGCGCCCAAATCTACGCCTACGCCCTGGCGACCTCCGAAGAGAATGCATCCGGCGGCATCGTCGTAACCGCCCCCACATGCGGGTCGTGCGGCGTGGTTCCGGCAGTGCTCTACCACCTGGCCAATTCGCGCAACTTCCTGCGCATCCGCATCCTGCGCGCCCTGGCTACGGCGGGACTGTTCGGCAACGTGGCCAAAACCAACGCTTCGATCTCCGGCGCCGAGGTCGGCTGCCAGGGCGAGGTCGGCGTGGCATGTGCCATGGCCGCCGCCGCGGCATGCCAGCTTTTCGGCGGCACCCCTTCGCAGATCGAATATGCCGCGGAGATGGGGCTCGAACACCACCTGGGGCTCACCTGCGACCCCGTATGCGGATTGGTGCAGGTGCCCTGCATCGAACGCAATGCGATTGCGGCAGCCCGGGCTTTCGATGCCAACGCCTACGCCACGCTCTCCGACGGCTCGCACATGGTGAGCTTCGACCGGGTCGTGGAGGTGATGAACGAAACCGGGCATAACCTCCCGAGCCTCTACCGGGAAACCTCCGAAGGGGGTCTCGCCAGGCGCTATAACGGCAAGAAATAATCCGGACAGGATTCTTACGGCGGGGAACCGTGTTTTTTTGTGCTCCGGGATTTTTCGCAATTCGGAACAGGGAATCTTCCAAAAATCAGACCGATAAGCATCCGGATAGCGAATGACCTCCGACCGCTCGTGTTCATGCCCTTTGAACGGCTGCACGGCTGTCTTTTGCACAGTCGCCCTGCGCTCTGTCCAGTCGCCGCGTGCGCCGGAATCCGCGTATTCATAGCTTTAGCTCCGCTCCGTAGCACCATCGTAATTGTGGGCTTCCTCCCGGCGTGCCACAAGCCGTCCCCCGGAATCGTAGACACAGGCGGCTTCTACTCCGGGTTCCCGTAGAACCGCATCGGTTCGAGCCAACCGTCCGGCGGCATCGTCTAAAAATTCGGTCGACCGCCCCACCTGCCGCATCACCCTCGTATTCGAGTTCCTGCGCGGCGATCCGGGCTACGGCACCATAAGTCAGCGATGCCGGCCTCCCTGCCTGCGCATCCCCTCCATACAGAAACACCGTATCCGTCCGAAAAAAGTACGGTTGGCAATGCCGCCGGGAGTGCGAACTATTTCGACTCCAGCTAACCATCGGGACAATGACGGTTGAAGATAATCGAGAATCCGGTCAAAATAAAAAGAAGCCGTTCCCCAGGGAACGGCTTCTTTCGAATCGTATATGCAGCCTCGGATTTACTGCGCCTGCTGGAGCGATTCCAGCTCGGCTTTCGAACCGACCACAAGGTTGTCGTAATCGCGCAGGCCCGTACCGCCGGGAATCAGGTGACCGCAGATAACATTTTCCTTGAGGTTTTCCAGCGGATCGACCTTGGCCTGGATCGCAGCCTCGTTGAGCACCTTGGTGGTCTCCTGGAACGAAGCCGCCGAGATGAAGCTCGAAGTCTGCAACGCGGCGCGGGTAATACCCTGCAACACCTGCGTCGAAGTAGCGGGCACAATGTCGCGCACCTGCACGGGTTTCTGGTCACGGCGCTTGAGGCTCGAATTCTCGTCGCGCAGCTTACGCAGCGAAACGATCTGCCCGGGCTGGAGCGACGTCGAATCGCCCGCATCGGTGACGACCACCTTGTCGTAAAGTTCGTCGTTCACATCCATGAACTCCCACTTGTCGACGACCTGGTCTTCGAAGAACCGGGTATCGCCCGGATCCTCGATCTTCACCTTGTTCATCATCTGGCGGACGATGACCTCGAAATGCTTGTCGTTGATCTTCACACCCTGCATGCGGTATACCTCCTGCACCTCGTTGACGATGTACTCCTGCACCTTCGTCGGGCCGAGGATATTGAGGATGTCGCTCGGGGTGATCGCACCGTCGGACAGCGGGCTGCCGGCCTTCACGTAGTCGTTCTCCTGCACGATGATCTGACGCGACAGGGGCACGAGGTAACGCTTCACGTCACCCTGCTTCGAGGTGATGATGATCTCGCGGTTACCGCGCTTGATCTTGCCGAACGATACCTCGCCGTCGATTTCCGACACGATTGCCGGGTTCGACGGGTTACGGGCTTCGAACAGCTCGGTCACACGCGGCAGACCACCGGTGATGTCACCGCCCGACTTGCCGACGGCACGCGGAATCTTGATCAGGATATCGCCGGCCTTGATCTTGGCGTTGTCCTTCACGACGACGTGCGCCGAAACGGGCAGGTTGTATTGCTTGACCTCCTCGCCCTCCTTGTTTACGATCTTGATGACGGGGTTCTTGGTCTTGTCCTTCGACTCGATGACCACCTTCTCCGAAAGGCCGGTCTGTTCGTCACGCTCCTCACGGTAGGTAATACCCTCGACGACGCTGTCGTAAACGGCCTTACCTTCGTATTCGGAGATGATAACGGCATTGTACGGATCCCATTCGCAGATCAGGTCGCCCTTCTTGACCTCGGCACCGTCCGCCATGAAAAGCGTCGCGCCGTAGGGCAGGTTGTGCGTATAGAGTACGATCTCGGTCTTCGGGTCAACGATGCGGAATTCCGACTGGCGCGAAATGACGATGTTGATCGCCTCGCCGGCGGCATTCTTGCCCTTCACGGTACGCAGCTCGTCGATCTCCAGACGGCCTTCGTATTTCGAAACGACATTGGTCTCGACCGCCGAGCCACCGGCCACACCACCGACGTGGAACGTACGGAGGGTAAGCTGCGTACCCGGCTCGCCGATCGACTGCGCCGCGATGACACCCACGACTTCGCCCTTCTGCACCATGCGTGCGGTAGCCAGGTTGCGGCCGTAGCACTTCGCGCATACGCCCCGGCGTGCCTCGCAGGTCAGCACCGAGCGGATCTCCACCGATTCGAGCGGCGATTTCTCGATCGCCTCGGCAATCGCCTCGGTGATCTCCTCGCCTGCCTTGCAGATGACCTCGCCCGTCAGCGGATGGATCACATCGTTCAGGGCGACACGGCCCAGAATACGATCGTAGAGGGTCTGCACGACGTCGTCGTTGCGCTTGATGGCCGTAGCAGTCAAGCCGCGGAGCGTACCGCAGTCCTCCTCGTTGATGATCACGTCCTGTGCGACGTCAACCAGACGGCGCGTCAGATAACCGGCGTCGGCCGTCTTCAGTGCGGTATCGGCAAGACCCTTACGGGCACCGTGCGTCGAGATGAAATACTCGAGCACCGAAAGCCCCTCCTTGAAGTTCGAGAGGATCGGGTTCTCGATGACCTGCTGGCCACCCTCGACACCCGACTTCTGCGGCTTGGCCATAAGGCCACGCATACCGCTCAGCTGACGGATCTGCTCCTTCGAACCGCGGGCGCCCGAGTCAAGCATCATGTATACCGGGTTGAAACCGTCGTCGTCCTTGATCAGCGTGTCGATCACTACCTTCGTCAGCTTGGTATTGATGTTCGTCCAAACGTCGATGATCTGGTTGTAACGCTCGTTGTTGGTGATAAGACCCATGTTGTAGTCCTCCATGATGGCGTCCGAACGCTCGTAACCTTCCTGTACGAGTTTCTCCTTGGCGTCGGGGATAATCACGGCGTCGAGGTTGAACGACAGGCCGCCGCGGAATGCCATGCGGTAACCCATGTCCTTGATATCGTCGAGGAACGCTGCCACCTTGTCGGCACCGGCCTTCTTCATCACCACCGCGATGATGTCGCGCAGCGAACGCTTCGTGAGGATCTCGTTGATGTAACCCACCTCCTTGGGTACCACCTGGTTGAAGAGGATTCGGCCGATGGTCGTCTCCTTCAGCTCGCGTACCGGGTTGCCGTCCGCGTCGATATCGTCCACCATACACTTCACAATGGCGTGCAGGTCGGCCTGGCCTTCGTTGTAGGCGATGATCGCCTCCTCGGGGCCATAGAATGCGCGGCCCTCGCCCTTGACACCCTTGCGGGGTTTGGTAATGTAGTAGAGGCCGAGTACCATGTCCTGCGACGGCACGGTGATGGGTGCGCCGTTGGCGGGGTTAAGGACGTTGTGCGAACCGAGCATCAGCAGCTGTGCCTCCAGGATGGCGGCATTGCCCAGGGGCAGGTGCACGGCCATCTGGTCGCCATCGAAGTCGGCGTTGAACGCCGTACATGCCAGCGGGTGGAGCTGCATTGCCTTGCCCTCGATCAGCTTGGGCTGGAAAGCCTGGATACCGAGGCGGTGCAGCGTCGGGGCACGGTTCATCAGCACGGGGTGTCCCTTTATGACATTCTCCAGAATGCCCCAGATCACGGGGTCTTTCCGGTCGATGATCTTCTTTGCGGATTTCACCGTCTTCACGATTCCGCGCTCGATGAGCTTGCGGATCACGAACGGCTTGTAAAGTTCGGCCGCCATGTCCTTCGGAATACCCATCTCGTGCATCTTCAACTCGGGGCCGACGACGATGACCGAACGCGCCGAGTAGTCGACACGCTTACCCAAAAGGTTCTGGCGGAAACGTCCCTGCTTGCCTTTCAGCGAGTCGGAGAGCGACTTGAGCGGACGGTTCGACTCGTTCTTCACGGCATTGCTCTTGCGCGAGTTGTCGAACAGCGAATCCACGGCTTCCTGCAACATACGCTTCTCGTTGCGCAGGATCACCTCCGGCGCCTTGATCTCGATCAGGCGCTTCAGACGGTTGTTACGGATGATGACACGACGGTAGAGGTCGTTCAGGTCGGACGTGGCGAAACGTCCGCCGTCCAGCGGCACCAGCGGGCGCAACTCGGGCGGGATCACCGGAATGACGTTCAGCACCATCCATTCGGGCTTGTTCTTGCCCTCCGACGCACGGAACGACTCGATGACGTTCAGGCACTTGAGCGCTTCGCTCTTACGCTGCTGCGACGTTTCGGTCGAAGCCTTGTGGCGCAGTGCATAGGACATCGTGTCGAGGTCGACCTGCTTGAGCAGCGTATAGACCGCCTCGGCGCCCATCTGTGCGACGAACTTGTTGGGGTCGCTGTCGTCGAGCGCCTGGTTGCCCTTGGGCAGGGCGGCCAGCACGTCGAGGTACTCCTTCTCCGAAAGCGTTGCCAGACGTTCGATGCCCTGCTCGGCAGCGGCACCGGCGTTGATCACGACATAACGCTCGTAGTAGATGATAGCCTCCAGTTTCTTCGACGGGATACCCAGCAGGTAGCCGATCTTCGACGGCAGCGAACGGAAATACCAGATATGAACCACCGGTACGACCAGCGAAATGTGGCCCATGCGTTCGCGGCGCACCTTCTTCTCGGTCACCTCCACACCGCAGCGGTCGCAGACGATCCCCTTGTAGCGGATGCGCTTGTATTTGCCGCAATGGCATTCGTAGTCCTTGACAGGGCCGAAGATACGCTCGCAGAACAGACCGTCGCGCTCGGGCTTGTAGGTACGGTAGTTAATGGTTTCGGGCTTGAGCACCTCGCCGCTCGACTGTGCCAGGATCTCCTCGGGGGAGGCCAGGCCTATCGAAATCTGGCTGTAACCATTATTCGTCTTATTGTCTTTGGAAATTGACATATTTGTTCTTCGTTTTTCTTATCCTAAATACACCTTACTCGAGTTTGACCGACAGGGCCAGGCCGCGCAACTCGTGCAGCAGCACGTTCATGGCCTCGGGAATACCCGGTTTGGGCAGGTTCTCGCCCTTGACGATCGCCTCGTAAGCCTTGGCACGTCCCATCACGTCGTCGGACTTGATGGTCAGAATCTCCTGCAGGATATTCGCGGCGCCGAAGCCTTCGAGCGCCCAAACCTCCATCTCACCGAAACGCTGTCCACCGAACTGGGCCTTACCGCCGAGCGGCTGCTGCGTGATGAGCGAGTAGGGGCCGATCGAACGGGCGTGCATCTTGTCGTCGATCATATGGCCCAGTTTGAGCATGTAGATCACGCCCACCGTAGCCGGCTGGTCGAACTTCTCGCCGGTGCCGCCGTCGTAGAGGTACGTACGGCCGCTGTGCGGGATACTCGCCTTGGCGGTGTACTCGTTGATCTGGTCGAGCGAGGCACCGTCGAAGATCGGCGTTGCGAACTTCAAGCCCAACTCGCGGCCGGCCCATCCGAGCACGGTCTCGTAGATCTGTCCCAGGTTCATTCGCGAAGGCACACCCAGCGGGTTCAGGCAGATGTCGACGATCGTACCGTCCTCGAGGAACGGCATGTCCTCGTCGCGCACGATACGGGCGACGATACCCTTGTTACCGTGGCGGCCGGCCATCTTGTCACCCACCTTCAGCTTACGCTTCTTGGCGATGTAGACCTTGGCCATCTGGATAACGCCGGTCTGCGGGAGTTCGTCACCGTTGGTGATGTTGTACTTCTCGCGTTTGATGACGGCATCGGCCTTCTTCCACTCGATGGTATAATTATTAATGGTAGCCTCGATCAACGCATCGGTATGGGCATCGCCCGTCCACTTGCACGAACCGAGGTTCAGGTAACCCATCACCACACCCGTCTTCTCGTCGGTCGACTTGCGGGCGATCTCCTCGAGCAGTTTCTGCGAGAACTTCGTGCCTGCGGGATAGAGTTCCACGCCGAAGTAGTCGGTGATACCCGTCGTGGCCTTGCCCTGGAGCAGCGTCCACAGTTTGGCGACCAGGCGCTTCGTCAGCTCCGAAATCTCGGCTGCGAACTTCTCGTCGAGCTTCTCGAGCTGCGCCTTCTCAGCGCTCTTGCCCTTCTTACCCTCCTTGTTCGCACGGCTGTAAAGCCTCGTGTCGATGACCACGCCGTGCAGCGACGGCTGCGCCTTGAGCGAAGCGTCCTTCACGTCGCCTGCCTTGTCGCCGAAGATGGCGCGCAGCAGTTTCTCCTCGGGCGAGGGGTCGCTCTCGCCCTTGGGGGTGATTTTACCAATCAGGATGTCGCCCGGATGTACGTTGGCACCGATGCGGATGATACCGTTCGCATCGAGGTCTTTGGTGGCGTCCTCGCTTACGTTCGGAATATCCGAGGTCAGTTCCTCGACACCGCGCTTGGTGTCGCGCACCTCCATGATATACTCGTCGACGTGCACCGACGTGAAGATATCCTCACGCTGGATACGCTCCGAGATCACGATGGCATCCTCGAAGTTGTAACCCTTCCAGGGCATGAACGCCACTTTCAGGTTGCGGCCCAGGGCCAGCTCACCGTGTTGCGTCGAGTAACCCTCGGTCAGGATCTGCCCCTTCACGACCTTGTCGCCCGTCAGTACGGCGGGCTTGAGCGTGATGGAGGTATTCTGGTTCGTACGGCGGTAACGCGGAAGTTCGTAGGTCGTGACTTCCGGTTCGAACGAGGCCAATACCTCGTCTTCCGTACGCTCGTATTTGATCTGTATCTTGGTAGCGTCGGCGAAAACGACCTCGCCGTCGCCCTCGGCCACAATCTGGATGCGGCTGTCGGAGATCATATCCTTCTCGATACCCGTGCCGACGATCGGGGCTTCCGATGTTACCAGGGGCACGGCCTGGCGCATCATGTTCGAGCCCATCAACGCACGGTTGGCGTCGTCGTGCTCGAGGAACGGGATGAGGCTGGCCGCAATCGAAGCGATCTGGTTCGGAGCCACGTCCATCAGGTTCACCTCGTCCGCCGTAACCACGGGGAAATCGGCTCCCTGACGCGCCTTGATACGCTCGGGTTGCAGGAAATTGCCCTCGTCGTCGATCGGCATGTTCGACTGCGCCACGATCTTGCCCTCTTCCTCCTCGGCCGAGTAGTAGTGGATGTGCGAGTTGTCCAGGTCGATCCGGCCGTTCTCCACCGTGCGGTAAGGCGTCTCGATGAATCCCATCGGTGAAATCTTCGCATAAACGCACAGCGACGAGATCAGACCGATGTTGGGGCCTTCCGGCGATTCGATCGGGCAGAGGCGGCCGTAGTGCGTGTAGTGTACGTCTCGCACCTCGAAACCGGCACGGTCGCGCGAAAGGCCGCCGGGGCCGAGGGCCGACAGACGGCGTTTGTGCGTAATTTCGGCCAGCGGGTTGATCTGATCCATGAACTGCGAGAGCTGCGACGTCCCGAAGAACGAGTTGATCACCGACGACAGCGTCTTGGCATTGATCAGATCGACCGGAGTGAACACCTCGTTGTCACGTACGTTCATGCGCTCGCGGATCGTACGCGCCATGCGCACGAAGCCCACCGAGAACTGGTTTGACAACTGTTCGCCCACGGTGCGGACACGGCGGTTCGACAGGTGGTCGATATCGTCGACGTCGGCCTTCGAGTTGATCAGCTGGATCAGGTATTTGATGATGGCGATGATGTCCTCGCGCGTCAGCGTGCGGATAGCGGGGTCGATATCCAGATCCAGCTTCTTGTTGATGCGGTAACGGCCCACGTCGCCCAGGTCGTAACGCTTGTCCGAGAAAAACAGCTTCTCGATGACGTCGCGTGCCGTAGCCTCATCGGGCGGCTCCGAAGCGCGCAGCTGCCTGTAAATATATACGACAGCCTCCTTCTCGGAGTTGCAGGGGTCTTTCTGCAGGGTATTGTATATGATCGAGAAATCGATGCCCGAGAGGTTTTCCTTATGCAGGAGGATCGTCTTGGCGCCGCTTTCGAGGATCTGCTCCACGTGCTCCTCCTGGAGGACGGTCTCGCGGTCTACGATCACGTTGTTACGCTCGATGGAAACCACCTCGCCCGTATCCTCATCCACGAAGTCCTCGACCCAAGTCGAAAGGACGCGTGCGGCGAGTTTGCGGCCGACGGCCTTCTTGAGATTGGCCTTCGTGACCTTCACTTCGTCTGCCAGGTCGAAAATCTCGAGGATCTGCTGGTCGGCCTCATAACCGATGGCACGCAGCAGCGTAGTGACGGGCAACTTCTTTTTACGGTCGATGTAGGCATACATCACGTTGTTGATGTCCGTAGCGAACTCTATCCACGAACCCTTGAAGGGGATGATACGCGCCGAATAGAGTTTCGTGCCGTTGGTGTGCATGCTCTGGCCGAAGAACACTCCCGGCGAACGATGCAACTGGGATACGATGACACGCTCCGCACCATTGATGACGAACGTACCGCGTTCTGTCATATAGGGAATCGTACCGAAGTACACGTCCTGAACGACGACGCCGAAATCTTCGTGCTCGTCGTCCGTGCAGTAAAGCTTGAGCTTCGCCTTCAGAGGGACGCTGTACGTAAGGCCGCGCTCGAGGCACTCCTCGATCGAATAACGCGGCGGGTCGATATAGTAGTCGATGAACTCCAGAACGAAATTGTTCCGGGTATCCGTAATGGGGAAATTCTCCTGAAACACCTTGTACAGCCCCTCGCTCTTGCGGTTTTCGGCCGTGGTGTCCATTTGGAAAAAGTCCCGGAATGATTTAAGCTGTACCTCCAGCAGATCCGGATAGGGCACCCGGTTCTTGACTGTCGAAAAGCTAATTCTTTGTTGTGTTTTTGCTGTGGACATCGTAAAATCCAAATTATGTTGAAGTGTAATTCTGGTGGGTTACGCTCCCCGAGTTGCTGGGCATCCGATTATCCCGCCAATGCCCCCGTTTACAGGCGCAATTCGCCTCGGGAGCATCCATTTCCAAAGAGTGGACACAGCTCCTGTTCGGCACTTCCAGTCTTTAGACCAAGAAAAGGCATAGAGCTTACACGCCGGTAAGCCCTATACCTGATTCGTCTGAGCAGACTTAAGCAGCAATGCTACTTAAGCTCAACTTCAGCACCAGCCTCCTCGAGCTGAGCCTTGATCGACTCGGCCTCTTCCTTGGAGACACCCTCCTTAACGGCCTTGGGAGCACCGTCGACGAGAGCCTTCGCATCACCCAGCGACAGGCCGGCGATATCCTTAACGACCTTGATAACCTGGAGCTTGGCCTGGCCGGCGGTCTTCAGGATCACGTCGAAAGTCGATTTCTCGGCAACAGCAGCCTCGCCTGCGCCGGCAGCGGGAGCTGCAACGGCAACAGCGGCAGCAGCCGGTTCAATGCCATATTCCTCTTTGAGGATGGTAGCCAATTCGTTTACCTCGGTAACCTTGAGGTTTACCAGTTCTTCAGCAAGTTTCTTTACGTCTGCCATAGTTGTAAGCTTATTAAATTTCGTTTTTAATTCTTGATTGTGATTAGTTGTTTCTCGATTCGAGCGTCTTCACGATGCCCGCGATCTTTTGGCCTGCATTAGCCTGCAATGCAGAAATAACATTCTTCGCCGGGGACTGGAGCAGGGCAATGATATCGCCGATAAGCTCTTCCTTCGACTTGATGTTGCACAGAGCGTCCAACTGATTGTCGCCCACGTAAACGCACCCTTCGGCGAAAGCTGCCTTCAGGACGGGTTTCTCGGACTTCTTGCGGAATTCCTTGATCAGAACCGCAGGAGCCTTTGCTACGTTCGCGAACATAATCGAGGTGGGACCCTCCAATACTTTTACCAGTTCAGCGTCAGCCTTCTCAACCTTCTCGAGCGCCTTGGCCAGCAGTGTGTTCTTCACTACGACCAGTTTGATGTCGCTCTCGTAGCACTTGCGGCGCAGGGCAGCGGTCTGCTCGGCGTTCAGTGCCTCGATGTCGGCGATGTAGAAGTGAGGATAAGCCTGGAGCTGCTCGGCGATGGCGTTAATAACGACCAGTTTTTCTTCCTTTGTCATCTCTTCTCTCCTCCTTCTATTTGGTTTCTACTGATTTGGAATCAATCTGCAAGCCGGGACTCATCGTGGTCGAGAGATAAATACTCTTCACATAAGAACCTTTAGCAGCAGCCGGTTTCAGTTTGAGAATCATGCCCAGCACCTCTTTCGCGTTCTCCACGATCTGGTCTTCCGAGAATGAAACCTTACCTACCGAAGTGTGGATGATACCGAATTTGTCGACCTTGAAGTCGATCTTACCCGATTTCACCTCCTGAACGGCCTTGCCGACTTCCATCGTAACCGTACCGGTCTTGGGGTTCGGCATCAGGCCGCGGGGACCCAGAATACGGCCCAGCGCACCGACCTGACCCATTACGTTCGGCGTACAGATGATCACGTCGACGTCAGTCCAGCCGGACTTGATCTTGTCGACATACTCGTCCAAGCCTACGTAATCGGCGCCGGCAGCCTGTGCTTCGGCCTCCTTTTCGGGAGTACAGAGCACGAGCACCCGCACCTGCTTACCCGTACCGTGGGGCAGCGTCACAACGCCGCGCACCATCTGGTTGGCCTTGCGGGGGTCAACGCCCAGGCGGACGTCGATATCAACGGACGCGTCGAATTTCGTGAACGTAATTTCCTTCAGAAGAGCGGCGGCCTCCGAGAGCTTGTAAGCCTTAGCGGCTTCCACCTTAGCGTAGGCGATCTTTTGATTTTTTGTCAACTTACTCATCTTCGATTACATATTAGGAAATTCACCGACGACGTTGATACCCATACTACGAGCGGTACCAGCAATCATACGCATAGCAGCTTCCAGGGTAAAGCAGTTCATGTCAGGCATTTTGTCCTGAGCAATCTCGCGCACCTGATCCCACGTCACCTGACCGACCTTGTCGCGGTTAGGCTGTGCGGAACCCTTCTGCACCTTGGCTGCTTCCTTGAGCTGAATAGCTACAGGCGGCTGTTTTACAACGAAATCAAACGACTTGTCGCTGTAAACCGTGATGATGACCGGAAGAACTTTTCCTGCCTTGTCCTGGGTACGCGCATTGAACTGCTTGCAGAAGTCCATGATATTGACTCCCTTAGAACCCAATGCGGGACCAACCGGGGGCGAAGGATTGGCGGCACCACCTTTGATCTGCAATTTAATAAATGCAGCAACCTCTTTTGCCATAGTTTTCCTTGGTTAATTATTCTTTTTCTACTTGTGTGAAACCCAACTCCATAGGAGTTTTGCGCCCGAATATCTTCACCGATACCGTGAGTTTCTTGCGCTCGTTGTCGACGGCCTCGATGGTACCCTGGAAGCTTGAGAAAGGGCCATCGGTGACCTTGACGGTCTCGCCGACAAAGAATGGAACTTCGTTTTCCTCCTCCATGGCATTCATCTCGTCGACGCGGCCGAGGATTCGCGCCACCTCCTGCGGACGCAGGGGCGTGGCATTCATCTTGCGGCTGTCCTCCTTGGTATCGCCGAGGAAACCCAGCACATTGGGAGTATTACGAATTATAATCGGAATCTGACCTACGAACGCGGCCTCCACCAACACATAGCCCGGATAAGAAACCTTCTCCTTGGAGACTTTCTTTCCGTTGCGGATGGTATAGACCTTTTCGGTGGGAATCAGTACCTGAGATATGTAATCCTCCAGGTGGTTGTGGCGAATCTCGGCCTCGATATACTCTTTGACCTTGTTCTCCTTACCGCCGATGGCACGGACGACATACCACTGTTTTTTTATCTCGCTCATCGTTTCAGCAACAATTAACGGCCAAAACCACCCAGTACCTTGTAAATCAGAGCCATCAGGTTCTCGAACGACAAGTCCATCGCCAATACGACGACTGCGAAGATGACCGAAGCCACCATCACGACGATCGTAGAGCTCTGGAGCTGCGGGAACGTAGGCCACGTCACCTTGTTTACAAGCTCGTTGTAGGATTCTTTAACGTAATTGAACATATCTTCTTCTTTTACTTTTGGCAGGAGCAGAGAGATTCGAACTCCCATCAACGGTTTTGGAGACCGCTATTCTACCCTTGAACTATGCTCCTAAAAGCGGGAAGCGGTGCGGAACACCGCTTCCCTATGGTTGTGAAAATTATTTCACGATCTTCAGGATCTGACCGGCACCTACCGTACGGCCACCCTCGCGGATTGCGAAACGCAGACCTTCGTTGATAGCTACGGGGTAGATCAGTTTCACGGTGATGGTTACGTGGTCACCCGGCATAACCATGTCAACGCCTGCGGGCAGATGAACCTCACCCGTTACGTCCATCGTACGCAGATAGAACTGGGGACGATAGTTGTTGTGGAACGGCGTGTGGCGGCCACCTTCCTCTTTCTTCAGGATGTAGACCTCAGCCTCAAACTCGGTGTGCGGAGTGATCGAACCCGGTTTGGCAACGACCATACCGCGCTTAACCTCCTTCTTGTCGATACCGCGGAGCAGCAGACCTACGTTGTCGCCGGCCTCACCCTCGTCGAGCAGCTTGCGGAACATCTCGACACCGGTGCAGGTCGAAGTCAGGGTCTTCTCCTCGAGACCTACGATCTCAACGGGATCACCTACGTGGATGATACCGGTCTCGATACGGCCCGTTACGACGGTACCACGGCCGGTGATCGAGAATACGTCCTCGACAGGCATCAGGAACGGCTTCTCGTTCTCACGCTGCGGGATCGGAATATAGGTGTCGACAGCATCCATGAGCTCCATGATCTTGTCCTCCCACTGCGGCTCGCCGTTCAGGCCGCCGAGTGCGGAACCACGGATAACGGGCGCGTTGTCACCGTCGTACTCGTATTTCGAAAGCAGGTCGCGAACCTCCATCTCGACCAGGTCGAGCATTTCGGGGTCGTCAACCATGTCGCACTTGTTCAGGAAAACTACAATACGCGGCACGTTCACCTGACGGGCGAGCAGCACGTGCTCGTTGGTCTGGGGCATCGGACCGTCCGTTGCAGCGACTACCAGGATGGCACCGTCCATCTGGGCGGCACCCGTAACCATGTTCTTCACATAGTCGGCGTGACCCGGGCAGTCCACGTGAGCATAGTGGCGGTTAGCCGTCTGGTACTCAACGTGCGAAGTGTTGATCGTGATACCACGCTCTTTCTCCTCGGGAGCGTTGTCGATGGAGTCGAACGAGCGGAGCTCCGACAGACCTTTCTTTGCCAGAACGGTCGTGATTGCAGCGGTAAGGGTGGTCTTACCGTGGTCAACGTGTCCGATGGTACCGATGTTCACATGCGGTTTCGAACGGTCGAATTTTTCTTTTGCCATAGTATTAAGTATTTAAAGTATTGTTAAAAATTGCTTTAAAGTTTTAAAATTCATTTCGCAGAACAAGCGGGCGACACAAACGTCCCCGCCACGCCAGCTGGGGTCATCCGTATCACACGCGTCTGCGTCTGGAGCGGAAGACGAGGCTCAAACTCGCGACCCTCAGCTTGGAAGGCTGATGCTCTATCAACTGAGCTACTTCCGCAAAAATATACCGTATCAGAGTCAGCCCTCTCCCTCCGCGATGCCCGCAGGCGGGCACCACTGGAAATCTTGCAACTCCAACCGGCACTTTTTTAGTGGGAAGTGATGGATTCGAACCACCGAAGGCGTACGCCAGCAGATTTACAGTCTGCCCCATTTGGCCACTCTGGTAACTTCCCAAATTATCTGCCCCGAACGGACGAATCCCGCATTGCACCGAATCCCCTCTGAGGCTTTCGTCCTGCCGCTGCCCGGGCTGTGCGGAGACCTCTCCCCTTCCTCGCGTCGGCTTTCCGAGCCGATGGAGGGATTCGAACCCCCGACCAGCTGATTACAAATCAGCTGCTCTGGCCAACTGAGCTACATCGGCAAAATCAACCGTTTTGGATTGCAAAAGTAGGCATAAAAAATTTACCAGCCAAATAAATCCCGATAAATTTTCTACTTTTTTACTCTTCTCAAAGAACGTCATTCAGCCGCCGTTATTTCAGGGATGAAATCGGGTGCAAAGATAGGAAAAGTTTTATATTTTACAACAGCTTATCCGAAAAATATCACCCCGGCGGCCGAAGGTTACCACCTTCCCGTCCGGAACGGCTCCGCACCATACCGCGAGCCAGAGCTAAAAGCCACCACACCTATTATATATTAACAATAATATAAATCACGGGAAATTCGTTATCTTTGGCTGGACAAACACAGTATGCCATGAACGCGATCCCCCTGCCCGATGACTTCGGGTTACGCCCGCTCCGTGCGGACGACGCCCCGGACATCTTTACGGCCATAGACACGCAGCGCGAACACCTCGGGCGCTGGCTCCCGTTCGTGGCCGCGACGCACCGCGTGGAACAGACCCGCGAAGTGGTCGCCGCCATGCTGGCCGACCCGGCCAACCCGGTCTTCACGCTGCGCGTCGGGGATGCCTTCGCGGGGCTTATCGGGTTCAAATCGGCGGACAGCACCACCCTCACCATCGAGATCGGCTACTGGCTCCGCTCCGAATATCAGGGAAGGGGACTTATGACCTCAGCCGTGGAAGCACTCTGCCGCACGGCCTTCGGGCAAATGGGCATGGAGAATGTCGAAATCAAATGCTCCGCAGGCAACCTGCGGAGCAACCGGATCCCGCTGCGCCTCGGCTTCAGGCTCGACCGCATCGAAGTACGCGGCGAGCAGCTCGCCGACGGGGAGTTCACCGACCTCAACGTATACCGGCTGCCACGCCCCTGAAACAAAAAAAACCGGGAAGGCGGTTCCTCCCGGTTCCAACTCCCGACAACACCCCCGCGCTGCCGGCACAGCCTCGTCCCAGTCCAGGCCAGGGGCGACATACAGGGACTACCCTTCCTTGATCGAAGCGATCAGCTGGGCAGGCGTCGCCTGCAGGTAATTCTTGCAGAAACGGCTGAACTGCGTATAGTGGCGGAACCCATACTTGTTCATCAGCGCCTTCGTGCTGTCTTCGCCGTCGCGTATGTCCGAGAAAATCTTGAGTGCCTTCTGGCGCATCATCCAATGGTAAACGCTGTCGTTGAAATGCTCGGCAAAACGACGCTTGAACACCGAAAGGCTCATGCCCGCAAGGGCAGCCAGCTCGGCTACGCCCTGTGCCTTGTCGTAGTTATTGCACACGAAGACACGGAAATTGTCCTGCGGCTGAATCATCGACTGGAAGAAATAGGCATGCTCGGTCGGCGTATAAAGCACCTTGATCATCATGAAAAGCTCCGTAGCCTTCATCTTGTGGTAGCGGGAACAACCGCTCATCTCCGGGATCATGAAAAGCCCTTCGAGCAACCGCTCGATCGACGGATGCATCGCCAGTTTGGGCACGTCCTCATTGGGAATGACCGTATCATAGGGCATCACCTTGTCGAAAATGTCCTGTTCGCAGAATTCGATCCTGTGGATCAGCGACAGCACGACAATATTGGCCTCGTCCTGGGCCGTCGCAACGAATCTTTCTCCGCGTGCCAGGCACACATACTGCCTCGAGGTCACCAGGCACATCGTCTCGCCATGCTCTATCATAAGCGCCCCCGACATGACGAAAAGGATACGCACCATACGGTCGGCAGAGAAAGTCACGCCCTCGCCGGGTGTGAGGGTCATCTGTGCAAAACGGCAATAATTCGAATCGCCGATGCGGCGGAACGGCGCAGGAAACGTAGGACAACTACTACAATCCGCAGGACAATTCTCCTTTAATGCCAGCTCCACAAACTGCGGTTTGATCTGATCCATATATTCGATTGATTGTTTAACTGTTCAAAGTTACACAAAAAAATCATAACCAACAAAAAACAAACACTTTCGTCCACCCTTTTTGCATACAAAAGCACCTTGCTGCCGTAAATTTCCACTTCTACACAGAAGGCCGCAAAATTTCCAACATGCAAAAAAAAGTGCGTAAACCTTGCCGGCAAGGCATATCGGCCCGAAATCCCAGTCCCATGTCACAGTAGCCTCAAACGGCCAAATACTGCCTTTCCACACAAAACAGTCCATCCCTCGAAAAGCACCCGCACACCCGGACGGGAAACGATCCGCAACACAGCCGGACGTATAAAAAACGGGGTGCCGCGATAATTGCGGCACCCCACAGGTACTGCACAGCAAACGAATGCCGGCAGCGACGATATTATTTATAACTGATAATCAAAATCTTCGACGACTCCCAAAAACGCACGGGATCAGTAATAAGCAATTTCGTAACTATTTTATCCTTCTCGCCCCCCGTCACCAGTTGATAGGAATCCTCGGGCTGCGCCGTGACGACGGTCACCTTTTTCCGGCCGACGGGGATCTCGGACAGCAGCCGGGAATCGGCCTTCGTAAAACTCTCCAGGTTATTGGTGTTGTTCACCGTCAGCGTACGCCCGATAAAGCCCTGCTTGTCGATGATCTGCGCGTCGCGGAGTTCTTTTTCCACACCGACGATATAGTAGACCGTGTGGAGCTGGTTCTCCAGTTCGACCTTTTCGCTACTCAGGTTTTCCGCCCGGGCATTCTGCTCGGCGACTTGTTCTGTCAGAACCTCCACCTCGACACCCATCTTGTCCAGGCTCTCCCGCAGGCGGGCGATTTCGTCCTTCTTCCCGGCAAGCTGTTTATTCAGGTCTGCGATCATCTTCTCCAGCCCGTCGATACGCAGGTTCGCCTTGCGCAGCTGGGCTGCAGCACGCTGCAACGAGGCGATCTTGTCCTTGTTCTCCTGCAACAGGCGGTCGATCGCCGCGATATCGTTGTTGATCTCCTCGACGGGACGGCGGCCGCCCTCGCTACCACCCGCCACCGAAATCAGGTTTTCACGGGTCTTTATCAGCACCAAGTTTTCGGAGATGGCGTTGATGTCCTCGAAAACGGCATTTATAAGCGAATCCTTGGCACTGACGACCGAAACGAGCGAATCCCGCTGGTCTTCCACCCTGACGACCGTCCCTTTGCTCACGCAGGATGCGAGGGCGAACGCCGCGCCCAGCGCCATGGCTGTAACGTACTTCATAACTTTCTAAGATTTAAGTTATTGTTTGCTTCTCGGGAGGCAAATATAAATATAAAAACGATACCCTGTTCAAAAATCTTCACGACACGCGGGAAATCTGCATTATCGGCAACGTGACACTCCGGCATGAAAGGCTCGAAGACGGTAAAAACAAAGGCCGCACCTTCCGGTACGGCCTTTATCTTGCAGGGAGGGAAGTCTTACTTCGCGCCCTTCTTATCGTAGCGTTTTGCGTAACGGCTCATAAACTTATCGACGCGACCAGCGGTGTCAACCAACTTCATCTTACCAGTGTAGAAAGGGTGCGAGGTGTTGGAAATTTCCATCTTATACACGGGATAGGTTTCGCCGTTCACTTCGATGGTTTCTTTTGTCGAAACGGCGGACCGACACAAAAACACGTGGTCGTTGGACATGTCCTTGAACGCCACTAAACGATAATTCTCCGGATGAATACCCTTTTTCATTTCGCTGTTTTTGTTTTTTAATTGATGCTTAAGCGGGACAAAGGTACTAAATTTATTTCCAACAAACAACATCCCGTCCATATTTTTTTACGGGGATCGACCGGCCGGACACCGCCGCCCGGCCGGAATCGGACACAGGGCACACCATTTTTTTCGCACACAGCGCCCCGAATGGTTGCGCAATCTGAATTGTTTTTTTATCTTTGCAACGCAAAAAGCGCTCATGCGCCGTGCGGGACCCATAGCTCAGTCGGTTAGAGCAGCGGACTCATAATCCGAAGGTCGTGGGATCATGCCCCTCTGGGNNCTCTTGCGATGTTTCGCAACCTCCCGCCTTCATTTAGTCATCCGGTCGCATCACCCTCCGCCGGCGCCGTATCGTCCCTCCCCGGCAAAAATGCCCCGCACAGGGCGGTATCCGGAGCAGGGAGATAGCTACCGCCCGGGCGGCATCGGGCTATCGGTTCTCGTCGTCGGCACGGATTGCCTTGCGGCGGATCTTACCGCTGATGGTCTTCGGAAGTTCGTCCACGAATTCGATGATGCGCGGGTACTTGTAGGGCGCAGTGATCTGCTTCACATGATCCTGCAGTTCCGGATCAACTCCTCCCCGGCCCGCGGCCTGTATTTATCCCCGAGGATGATCGTCGCTTTAACCACCTGCCCCCGGATCTCGTCGGGAACCCCCGTGATGGCACATTCGACGACGGCCGGATGGGTCATCAGGGCGCTCTCCACCNNCTTGCCGCTGATGGTCTTGGGCAGCGACTCCACGAACTCGATCACGCGCGGGTATTTATAAGGAGCCGTGATGCGCTTCACATGGTCCTGCAACTCCCTGACCAGCGCCTCCCCGGCCTGCCCGCGGTAGGCCTCGGCGAGCACGATCGTCGCCTTGACGACCTGGCCGCGGATCTCGTCGGGAACGCCCGTAATGGCGCACTCCACCACCGCCGGGTGGGTCATCAGGGCGCTCTCCACCTCGAAGGGGCCGATCCGGTAGCCCGAACTCTTGATCACGTCGTCGGCACGCCCCACGAACCAGAAATATCCGTCCTCGTCGCGCCATGCCACGTCGCCCGTATAGTACACGCCGTCGTGCCAGACCTCGTGCGTCATCCCGTCGTTCAGGTAATACTCCTTGAAAAGCCCCAGCGGCTTCCCCCGGTCGGTACGGATCACGATCTGCCCCTGTTCGCCGTCCTCGGCCGAACGGCCGTCGGGCGTCAAGAGATCGATATCGTACTGGGGGTTGGGCACGCCCATGCTGCCGGGCTTGGGCTCCATCCACGGAAAGGTGGCGAGGGTCAGCGTCGTTTCGGTCTGCCCGAAACCCTCCATCAGACGGACGCCGGTCAGGCGTTTGAACGTGTCGTAAACGGCACCGTTGAGCGCCTCGCCCGCGGTCGTACAGTACTCCAGCGACGAAAGGTCGTATTTCGAAAGGTCTTCGCGAATCAGGAAACGGTAGATCGTAGGCGGCGCACACAGAGAGGTTATCCGGTACTGCCCGATCTTGCGCAGGATGTCGGCAGGCGTAAATTTCTCGTGGTCGTAAACGAAAATGTTGGCCCCGGCCAGCCATTGCCCGTACAACTTGCCCCAGGCGGCCTTCGCCCATCCGGTGTCGGCAATGGTGAGGTGCAGGCTGCCCTCGTGGAGGTTGTGCCAGAAGCACCCCGTGCTGATATGCCCCAGCGGATAGGTGAAATCGTGGGCGACCATCTTCGGTTCGCCCGTCGTGCCGGAGGTGAAATACATCAGCATGATGTCGTCGTTGGTGTTCACATGCTGCGGCCGCACGAAAGGCGCTGCATGGCGGATGCCCTCGTGGAAATCGAGGAACCCTTCGGGAACCTCGGGGCCGACGCTTATCAGCAGCTTCGTGGTAGGGCTTTCCGGCATGGCCGCGGCAATATGGCCGGTTATCACCGGCTCGCCCGCGGCGACGATCGCCTTGACACCCGCCATGTTGCACCTGTAAACGACATCCTTCCTGGTCAGCAGGTGGGTCGCCGGGATGGCCACGGCTCCCAGTTTGTGCAAGGCAAGGATCGAAAACCAAAATTCATAGCGGCGCTTGAGGATCAGCATCACCATGTCCCCCCGGCCGATGCCGAGGCTCTGGAAATAGGAGGCCGTGCGGTCGGTTTCACGCTTCATGTCGGCAAAGGTGAACTGGATCTCGCCGCCCCGGTCATCCGTCCACAGCAGCGCCTTCTTGTCGGGTTCCTCCGCCGCATAGGCATCCACCACGTCATAGGCAAAATTGAAATCCGCGGGGACGCGGATGCGGAAATTCCTTATGTAGTCTTCCTGGGAAGTAAATACCGTCCGGGATAAAAATTTCTCCACCATACGCCTACATTATTATCGCCAGGAAACGTACCGGCTTGCCGTCGAGCGCCTTCATGCCGTGCGGCAGGCCGGAATCGAAATAAAGGCTGTCGCCCACGCCGAGCACCAGCTCCTTGCCGCTGACCGAGATCAGCAGGCGCCCTTCCAGCACGTAGTTCATCTCCTGCCCCGTGTGGCAGTTCAGGTGCATCGGGGCATCGGCGGCCGAAGGCTCCACCGTCACGATGAAGGGGTCGGCCCTGCGGTCGCGGAAACCCGAGGCCAGCGCCTCGTACTTATAGGCCGTACGCCGTTCGACCGATACACCCGTGCCGGCACGGGTGATGAAATAGGAGTTCATCTTGGGCTCCTCGCCGAACATCAGCACATCCAGGCTGATCCCGTAGCGGCGGGCTATGGTTTGCAGCACATTGACCGAAATATCGGCATCGCCGCTCTCCATATCCCTGTACTCGTCGACCGACAGACGGCAACTGTCCGCCACTTCCTGCTCCGAAAGTTCGAGCACCTCGCGCAATCCGCGCAAACGGGTTGCGATCGATTTAATCGGATCACACATCATTCTATAATTTAAATTATCGGATAGGTTCGGCATTTGCGAAATTCCACCGCGTAAAGTTACGATCCGTAATCGAATCGCCCCACAGCCAGCTTCCCATGCCGGAAATTATCACCTAACAACCTGGGCGTAAAGATAGTAAATATTATTAAAAACTACAACCATCCCCCTTTTCTTTCATTGTCCGCCGGAAAAACGCCCCGTCCCGGCGAAATCCGCAGGCGGCGGTGATATAGCGCAGGCACGGCAGCACCAGAAGCACCAACGGCACCGGCGGCACGGGAAACACCGGCGGCACAACGGCTTACGGGGAATGCGGGCATCTTGCGGGAAGTCTGCGGGAATAATGCAGGAACCTTGCGGGGACTCTGCGGAGCGCCCTGACGGCATCGCAGCGGCAAAACAAAAGGAAGGCCGTACCTGCACAGTACGGCCCCCTTTTCCAAACCGGATCGCCTATCGCACGCTGAAGCGGTAGATACCCGACCCAACGCCGAATACGCGGTACCCGTCCTCCGTACCGAGGCTTTCGACATCCTTGCACTGCGCGACTTCGAGCCCGCTTTCGCAAACCCGGCTGCCGGCAGGGGCGGGGACGTATATCCGCGCCGTTGTGTTGGCCGGCACCTCGACCAACAGGTCGAAACCGCCCTGTTCGGTCGTCCACTCGCTGCGGATCAGTCCATAGGGCGAGCGGAACGAGGCCTCGGCGCTGCGCAGGTCTCCCACGATCTCGGGCCTGACGATGAATTTCTTATAGGCCTGCACCGAATCGTCGCGGCGGATGCCGCCCACATAGGTATAAAACCATTCGAGCAGGTGTCCCAGCATCAGATGGTTATGCGACTTGCGGGGCAGTGCCTGCCATGATTCGGGCAGCGCCGTGGCGCCTTGGGCGAGCATATAACCGTAGCCGTATACGTCGTATCGCGAGTTCATGTCGAAGATCACCTGCGAATTCCCGCTCTGCTCCAGCGCCCGCAGCACGTAGTTGTATCCCACGTCGCCCGCCGTCAGCGCATTGCCGCGGCTGCGGATGTCCTGCACCAGGTTCGCCAGCACGGCATCGCGGTTCTGCGGCTCGCAAATGCCTGAGTAGAGCGCCAGCGCATTGCCGGCCTGGCTGTTCTTGTCATAACTCCCAGTCTGGGGATGATAGTATTTTTCGTTGTAGGCCTTGCGGATATCCTGTGCCAGCTTCCCGTATTTCGCGGCATCCTCCTTGCGCCCCATCTTCTCGGCCGCCTTGCGGATCGTCTCGGCGTCCATATAATAGATCGGTGTCGCCGTTCCGGCCAGGGAGGTGAGCTGCGCTCGGCCGGGGTATTTGGGCCCCAGGTCGCACCAGTCGCCGAGCCCGTGGGAAAGGATATGCCCGTCGGCCTTCGTGCCGAGGTAATCCACATAGCGCTTCATCGCCTCGTAATGCCGTTCGACCAACCGGAAATCACCGTAGTACTCGTAGACCAGCCACGGCGCCAGCACGAACGCACTGCCCCACTCGGGCGAATCGCGGAATCCGTCGAGGAAAGTGACATATTCGGGGCAGATATCGGGAATAAGCCCCTCGGGCGTCTGCGCGAGCTCCATGTCGGTCAGCATCTTGTCGTAGAGGGTATACACGTCGAACTTCGATTGCAGCGACCCGAACATCAGGTGCAGCTGCTCGATCCACGGCAGCTTCTCGCGGTGGGGGCAGTCGGTGAAATAGCTCACCATATTGCCCTTGATACCCCACGCGATAAGCTCCTCGGTCTTGTTGAGCAGGTCGTTCGAACAGTGGAACGTCCCGGCCATCCGGGTGGCGTTGCGCGTATGCAGGCCACGAAGGGTAACGATCTCGGGCAGCCCCTCGGGATTCTCCTCCCCGGCCGGGACGGCATTGCTCACCAGCACGTAACGCTGTCCGAAATAGGTGAACTGGGGGCGCCACGTCTCCATCTCGTCGCCGCGCAGGGTGTAGGTCAACCTGTATTCACCGCGGTAGCCGCCGCATTCGGTAATCGAGTCGCACTCGAAATTGAACAGCTCGGTGGTGTTGAGCTGCACGCTCTGCCCGCGTTTGCCGCGGACTTCCAGCTGCACCGTCCCCGAGAAGTTCTGGCCCATGTCGTAGAGCCATTTGCCGTGGCGGGTCTTGCGGATCGAGACCACGGGGAACTCCTCCATCACCCGCACGGGTTCGGCGACGGGGGAAACCAACTTCCCGCGCTGGGTCGTCACCAGCGGCTCGGCCCAGGCCGAAGCGTCGTAGCCGGGCAGCATCCATCCTGTCCGCTCGCGCGTCGCATCGTAATCCTCGCCGCCGAAGATGCTGCTGTACGTCACGGGGCTTTCGGTTACACGCCAGGCGCGGTCGCTGACAATCGTTTCGTGCGTCCCGTCGGCATACTCGATCTCGGCCTTGAAGATCATCTTGGGATAACCGAAGCTGATGAGCGCCTTGAAATAGCGTTCGCGCGGCACATTGTAGAGGCCGTTGCCGAGCATCACCCCGAACACGTTGCCTCCCGGCTGCAATTCTTCGCTGATGTCGAACGTCTGGTAGCACACCTGCCTGTCGTAGTCGCTCCACGCCGGGTCGAGGAAATTGTCGCCCACCTTCGCCCCGTTCAGAAACAGCTCGAACTGTCCCAGGCCGCAGACATAGACCGTCGCCCGCTCGACGGGCTTGGTAACCTTCACTTCACGGCGGAACTGCGGCAGCCGGTTGAGCGCCGTTTTCCTGTCGCCGATCTTTATTTTGTTGAACTCCTGTCCGGGCACCACGCGCAGGCTGTCGGGCAGCTCCTCGAAGGCGATCCACCGGGCTCCGTCCCAATCGCTGCCGCCGAGCAGGCCGACCGCGAACGACCGGATTTCGCTCCACGGCGAATAATTCCCCGCAGCATCGCTCACCCGCACGCGCCAGTAATAGCGCTGCCCCGGCTTCAGCATCCGCCCGGCATAGCGCACATGCAGTGAAACATCGGATTTGCGTTGTTCGTCCCACAAAAGCTTCCGGCCCCTGGCCAGGTCGGCGGGGTCGGACGCCACCTGAATCTGATACCCGGCCTGCAGGAATCCGCGGCCGACGGAAAGCGTCTGCCAACTGAATTGCGGCGTCAGCGTATTGATCGCCAACGGGTTGTCCCGGTATTCACACCTCAGTTCCGCCACACGAAACTCATCTGCGGCAATGCCCCACAGGCAGCTTAGCAGCAATGGGAACAATAGTAATAGTTTTTTCATAATCATTAAGATTTGGTTTCGTTTCAGGTTGTTTTTAATTTCCTTTGAAGCCAAAAATAATGTTTTTATTTTACTTTTACACGCTCTTGCAAAAAATACGAATCCAAAAAGTCATTTTTCGAATATAAAAAATCATATTTCGAACTTTTCCGGCAAAGGTACTATCCCCGCACAGGCTGCCTACCTGCCGCCAAAGCCCGGCAAACAACCGAATATCAGGCAGGCAGCGCACAATACCCAAGCTACCGGACAGCCGGGCATGCAGCGTGCAAAAATGAAAAACCCGCCCTTCGGGCAGGCCGGAAATCGCACAAAATCATCTTACCCGGCTGTACTGGCCGACCGGACAGGCAACCGAACATAGGGAGTCCGGCGTTGGCCGTGCAAAAAACAATGAAAATATGCAGGATGCGGGTGTTGCGGCATCAAATTGAGGTTTTTGGACTGCGAATCGGGGGAGATTCGGCCGTTACGCCCCGCCCGGCAAAAAATTCTTACGGCTTTTTCAACCGCTCCCGCTCCGAATGTCCCGATTTTTTTCCTACCTTTGTCACAAACAAATCTATCAACACATTTTACATCGATACCATGGAATTCGAAGGAACCGTTTACAAAATAATGCCCGTGACGAAAGGCACCTCCGCACGCGGCGACTGGCAGCGCCAGGACGTAGTGTTCGAGATGAACGAAGGCTCGTTCGCACGCAAAATCTGCGTGACGTTCTTCAACAAGCCCGAAGACGTCGCCCGGCTGAAAGAGGGTGCCGCCTACACCGTCTCGGTCAACATCGAGTCGCGCGAATACAACGGCCGCTGGTACACCGACATCCGCGCATGGCGCATCCAACCCAAGCAGGCCGAATCCGCCGCCCCGATGCCCGACATGCCGCCCATTCCCGAAGAGCCCTCATACGCCTCTTCCCCGGCAGAAGTGGACGACCTGCCGTTCTAAAACGGGCAGACACCATACACAGCGGCGGCCGGAGCGATTTCCGGCCGCCGTTGCTTTATACGCATAAACATGGAAAAACCTACCGACACCGCCATACGCCCCCTGCACGAAACGGAACTGCCGGCAGCATCCGCCCTCGCTGGGCGCGTCTTCGCCGAGTTCGAAGCCCCGGAATACAGCCCCGAGGGCATCGGCACATTCCTCCGCTTTGTCGCACCGGAAGCCCTCGCGGCACAGCACCGCAACGGGTCGATGCAATCGTGGGGCGCTTTCCGGCGGGGAAGGCTCGTCGGGATCATCGCCCTGACGCGACGCAGCCACCTGTGCCTGCTTTTCGTGGAGAAAGCCTGCCATCGGCAGGGCATCGCCCGGACCCTGTTCTCAACACTGCGCGACCACTGCCGCACGGCACCGGACACGCCCCGGATCACGGTAAACTCCTCGCCCTATGCCGTCGGAGCCTACCGCAGGCTGGGATTCCGCGCGACCGGCGACGAACGCACCGTCGACGGCATCCGGTTCACACCGATGGAATACCTATTTATATAAAAAAGAAGCGGGCTCCGCTCGGAGCCCGCTTCCAAATATCTTCCGGAAATGCATCCCGCTTATTTTGCAGGTGCCGGTGCAGGAGCCGTCGCGGTCGAATCGGCCGGTGCGGGCTCCTCGTAAGGGATTACTTCGATCACTTCCACATCGAACTGGAGCGCCTCGTTGGGGCCGATGTCACGGCCTGCACCACGCGTACCGTAAGCCAGGTCGCTCGGAATCCAGAGCGTGATCTTACCGCCCTCGCCCACGAGCTGGAGACCTTCCGTCCAACCCTTGATGACACGGTTCAGCGGGAACTTGGCGGGTTCGTCAGCCTCCTTGGGAGCGCCCTTTTCATCGAACGAATCGGGGCTCTGCTTGCGCATCATCTCCTGCTGCTCTTTCGAGCGGTTCTTGAAGATCGAGGTGTCGAACACCTTGCCTTCACGCGTATATCCGGTATAGTGTACCCGAACCACATCGCGGGGATCCTTCGCCATCTTGGCAGCGTCGCCCTCCTTGGTAACCTTGTAGAGCAGGCCCGACTCGGTCTTCTTGACGCCCGACTTCTTCTCGGTCTTCTCCAGCCATGCCTTCGATGCGGCGGCATTCTCGGCAGGGCGCTTCACCATGAAATAATATTGCAGGTACTGGTTTACCTCGTCCTCGGTCATCTTGGCCTTGCCGTCACGTACGTCCTGCATGGCCTGACCGATCCAAACCAGCTGTATGGGCATACCGCTCTGGCTGATGTTGTAACCGATGTCGTTACCGAAAGCATACGAAATCTCGGCGCGCTCCTCCTCGTTCTCGAACATGGCAGGGTCGGCCGTGGGATATTCGACCTTCGTGCTGTCGCCTCCGGCCAGACGGATGCTGTCCTGCTCGGCACGTTTGGCGGCGATTGCCTGGGCGCGCTCGCCGCGCTTGGTCATGAAGTACTCGCGCAGCATTTCGAGCGATTTGTCGTGCTCCTGCGTAGCCTTACCCATCGCACTTTCCTTGATACCCTTGTCGATGGCCTTGAAATCGAAGGGGATGTCCCTCATTTCAAAATTTATACCGTTACCAATGTTCGCACCCAGCACATACGACAGCGAGTCGAATTCGGAAAGGCTGCCCATACGGACACCGCCGCCCTTGTCTCCGCAGGCGGTCAGGATTGCGGCACCCGCAAGCGCCGCGGCAAAAAGAATCTTTTTCATCGTTTTTTGAATATGTTTAGTCTAATCGTTTGAGCCTGTTCGGGGTTCACCCGCGCAAAGTTATAAAATAATTACGATATCGCCCCAAATTACCGGCGTAAATTATTGCGCCGCGACCAATTCGTATATTTGTCGAGATCGACAAGCTCGATTTCGTAATAAAGCGTGGCATTGGGCCGGATCCCGAGCTCTTTGTCCCCCGCAGAGCCATAGGCAACCGCAGAAGGCATCCATGCATTGATCTTCCCGCCCTTGCCGATCAGCTTCACGCTCTCCTTCATCCCTTTGTTCAGGCTGCCGAGCGACGTGCGCAGCGTGTCGCGGCGCTCGTAGGAGGAGTAGACGTCGGCCCCGTCGGCCGTGCGGATGATGTAGCGCAGAGCAACGCTGTCCCGGTCGGAAACCGGAATCTGCTCCTGATCGCCCAGCACCTCCACGGCGTAGGTCACGCCCGACGGCGTGCGGGCATAGCTGCGGTTCGATTTGGCGAAGTCCGCGAGGAACTGCTCCTCGTAGGCACGCGCCTTTTCGGGCAGCACATAGTTCATGTAACGCAGGTAATAGACCTCGGCATCGTCCGCCGAGAGTTTCGCCCCGGCACGGAACACGTCGCGGATACCCTCGCATACGGCATTGACGTTGAGCGTCGAATCCATTTTGAGCAGGTTCATGCCCACGTTCATACCGATGATATAAGCTACCGAATCGGTGTCGGCCTTGAGTTTCACGCCCCCGCCCGACTTCCTGGAGCAGGCTCCGGCCAGCAACGCCATGGCTGTCAGGGCAAAAAATGTTTTACGCATATTATTTATTTCCGTTTCTTCGAAAAAACCAAAATCAGCAGGCTTCCCAGCACGGCCGCGGCCGTCGAGCCCATCAGGATCGCTATCTTGCCCCGGTCGATCAGGTCGGGTTCGGTGTAGGCCAGCGCGTCGACGAACAACGACATCGTGAAGCCGATACCGCCCAGGCAGGCCACGGCCAGCAACAGGCGCCATGTAGCCCCCTCGGGCATCACGGCAAGGCCGGATTTCACGGCACCCCAGCTCGCAAGAAATATGCCCAAAGGCTTACCGACCACGAGCCCGAAGAAAATACCCATCCCGATCGACCCGATCTCGGACGAATAGTGAAAAATATTCAGGTACTCGGGCGAGGTGATCTCGACACCGGCGTTCGCCAGTGCGAAAATCGGCATCACCAGGAACGTGACATAGGGCGCCAGCGAATGCTCCAGGCGGTAGCTCATACCCACCGAGTCGGCCGCCAGCAAACGCATGCGGCGCATGTAGAACCGGTGGTGCTCGTTGGGAAAATCATCGCCCGACGTTCTCGCAGCCAGCATCAACTCCTTCAGGTGGCGCATCTTATGGGCGAAATACTCCTTGCTGTAACGGGGCGTCATCGGGATCAGCATGGCCATCGCCACGCCCGAAATGGCCGAATGCACGCCCGAATAGTAGAACAACCCCCAGATCACCACGGCGGGCACCAGGTAGAAGAACATGCGTTTTTCGCCCATCTCCTTCATGAAGTAGACCGCGAGCATGATGACCAATGCCGCCAGCAGGCAGCTTATCTGCACCTGCCCCCCGTAAAAGAGCGCGATGACCAGGATTGCCCCCAGGTCGTCGGCGATGGCCAGTGCCGTGAGGAATATTTTGAGCGAAACCGGCACGCGGTCGCCCAGCATCGAAAGGATGCCGATGGCAAAGGCGATGTCCGTGGCCGTGGGTATACCCCATCCGTTGGCCGCTATGGTGCCGTGGTTGAAGAACAGGAAAATGATCGCAGGGGCGAGCATGCCGCCTGCGGCCGCCAATACAGGCAGGATGGCCTGGCGTGCCGACGAAAGCTGCCCGCAAACGATCTCCCGCTTTATTTCGAGTCCGACGGCGAAAAAGAAAATCACCATCAGGCCGTCGTTAATCAGCTTCTCGACGGTCATTCCGCGCGGGAAAACCCAGTCGATCAGCCCGTCGGGGCTGTGCACCATCAGCGAAAGATCCGTTTCGAGCAGATGGCGGTAATAGAGCGAAGTCCCGGGCAGGTTGGCCAGCAGCATGGCTACGATCACACAACCGAGCAGTACGACGCCTCCCGCCCAGGGGGCTTCCAGAAAATTGCGGCCGCGTATACCGATCATATGACGCTCACGTACCCAGCGGTACATTGAAAATAGTCGCATTTACTGTCCGTTTGATTTTAATGTCAAATTACACAATTTCCAGAGCATGCGCGCCCCGGTGATGGCATCCACCTTCGCTTCGGGCGCCGGAGCGACCTCCACGACGTCGAACCCGATAATGCGGCGCCCCGAACGCACGAGCGTATCGAGCAGCCACACGGCCTGATTGAACGTAAGCCCCCCGCAGACGGGCGTACCCGTATGGGGACAGTTCTCAAAAGTGAGGCCGTCGATGTCGAAGCTCACGTAAACCTCCTGCGGCAGCGCATCCACGATTCGCCGGCACAGCGCGTCCCAGGTCTCGCCGCGGAACATCGCGGCGGCGAGCGACAGGTCGTCGAAGGTGGCAACACGGGCGGAAGAAGCGGCCAGGGCGGCTTCCGTCCCGCTGAAATCGCGCACTGCGACCTGGGCGATTTTTTTCACCGAAGGCACGTCGCGCAGGACGTTGAACATGATCGAAGCATGCGAGAACTCGAAGCCTTCGTAAGCATCGCGCAGGTCGCAGTGGGCGTCGATATGCAGGATGCCGAACTCCCCGTGGCGGTCACCCAGGGCACGGATCAGTCCGTAGGGCGTCGAATGGTCGCCCCCGACCAGTCCCACGGTCTTCCCTGCGTCGAGCCACCGCGCCGCCTGCGCCCCGATGTTGGCGTTCATGGCGCGGCAGCCTTCGTTGATGCGGCGCACCTTGCGTACCGCATAGTCGTCCTCGGGACTTCCCCCGCCTTCGAGATGGGCAATCACCTTCTCCGCATCGCTGCGCAAGCGTTGCGACTCCTCCAGCAACGCATAGTCCACATCGGCCGTGGCGATACCGCGGCGCCACACGCCGGGAGCCAGCGGCTCATGGAAGTCGAGCTGCGTCGAGGCTTCGATCACGGCATCGGGCGCATGGGCCGTCCCAGCGCCGTACGACACCGTCACGTCCCACGGAGCCGAAACCAGCACCAGTTCGGCCGTTCCCGGCTCGAAAGGAAGCCCGAAATAGGTTCCGTTATCCACACCGACCCCGTCGGGATCGAAGGCGTTTAGTTCCATACGGTTGAATTTCATTCTCCATTTTCCGCGCCCGGCACAGATAGTCTGCTTGCAACCTCTGTCCCCGCTTAATGAAAATGTTCATTTTAAGTGACAAAGGTACAAAAATTTTAATTTTTCCCTATATTTGTTTCCCGGAAAGAAAAGAAATCAGGAAAAAGCAACTATCCATGAAAATCGTCGCAGACAGTGCCATCCCCTTTTTGCAGGGAGTCCTCGAGCCGTGGGCCGAGGTACGCTACCTGCCCGGCAGCCGGATCGCCGCGGAGGACGTGCGCGATGCCGACGCCCTCATCATCCGCACCCGCACCCGTTGCGACGGGCGCCTGCTCGCCGGTTCGCGCGTCCGTCTGATCGCCACGGCCACCATCGGGTTTGACCACATCGACACGGCATGGTGCGCGGCGCACGGCATACGGGTCGCCACGGCAGCAGGCTGCAACGCCCGCGGCGTACTGCAATGGGCGGGCGCCGTACTGGCCCACCTCGCCCGCACACAGGGATGGGAGCCCGCACAACGGACGCTGGGCATCGTGGGCGTGGGGCACGTGGGATCCCTCATCCGGGAATACGCCTGCCTGTGGGGCTTCCGCGTCGTCTGCTGCGACCCGCCGCGCGAAGAGCGCGAGCATTGCGGGTTCCTGCCGCTGGAAGAGGTCGCACGCCAAGCCGACATACTCACCTTTCACACGCCGCTCGACGCCTCGACGCGGCACATGGCCGGCGAGGGGCTGTTCGCCCGCCTGAAACCGGACGCCGTAGTGATGAACTCCTCGCGCGGCGAAGTGGTCGACGGCGACGCATTGCTGCGGAGCGGCCATTCCTGTGTGCTCGACGTCTGGGAACACGAACCGCACCTCGACCCGCAGTTGCTCGACCGCACGCTGCTCGCCACGCCCCACGTCGCCGGCTACTCCGAGCAGGGCAAAGCCACGGCCACGGCCATGTCCGTGGCCACGCTGGCCGGCTTCTTCGGCCTTCCGCTCCGGGGCTGGTACCCCTCCGAAGCCGCCCCCTCCGTCCCGCGGCCGATCCCGTGGCAGGAGCTTTGCACGACCATCGGCGACGCCTATGACATCGAAGCCGAAAGCTGCCGCCTCAAGGCGCGGCCCGCCGATTTCGAGGCCATGCGCGACCACTACCGCTACCGCAGGGAATACTTTTAGCGAAATCAATTCTTTTTTAGTACCTTTGCGGCCACGGACAATGCCCTTAAGAATATGTACCGGAGAATCATAAAGCCCATACTTTTCTCGCTTACCATCGAGCGGGCACACCATGTGGCGCTTCTGTTGTTGCGCATCATCGGGCTCATACCCGGCGGCCGGTGGCTCCTGCGCAAATGTTACACCGTACGGCACCCGGCGCTCGAACGCGAGGTCTTCGGTGTAAAATTCGCCAATCCCATCGGCCTGGCCGCGGGCTTCGACCGCAACGGCGAGGCCTACCGTGAACTGGCGGCGCTCGGGTTCGGGTTCATCGAAATAGGCACCGTCACCCCGCGCCCGCAGGCAGGCAACCCGCGCCCGCGCGTGTTCCGGCTGCCCAAAGACCGCGCCATCATCAACCGCATCGGGCTCTCCAACCGCGGACTGGACAAGACGATCTGCCACCTGCGCCGCCCGCACGAAGGGCTCATCGTGGGCTGCAACATCGGCAAGAACACCGTGACGCCCCCCGAAAATGCGGCGGCAGATTACCTCCGGCTCTTCCGCAACCTCTACCAGTATGCGGACTATTTCACGGTGAATATCAGTTGCGACAACTCCTGCCGCGAAGGCACCACCTACACACGCACGCACATACTCCAGATACTTGATCCGCTGTTCGACTTCCGCCGCGGGCAGAACCAGTACCGGCCGATCATGCTCAAGGTGTCGCCCGACATGTCGGACGAAGTCATCGACGAAATCAGCGACATCCTGCTCGAAACACCGCTCGACGGCATCGTGGCCACCAACGGCACCCACCGCCGCGAAGGGCTGCATACGAGCCACATGGCGCTCGACAAGATCGGCAGCGGCCGCCTGAGCGGCGCACCGCTCACCCAACGGGCCGTAGAGGTCGTGCGGCGCATCCACACCCGCTCGGGCGGCAACTTTCCGATCATCGGCGTGGGCGGCATCATGAGCCCCGCCGATGCCAAGGCGATGCTCGACGCAGGCGCAGACCTCCTGCAACTCTACACCGGTTACATCTACGAAGGGCCGGGGCTGGTCGGCGAAATCTGCCGTTCGCTGATCGCCGATGCCGAAGCGGCCGCAGCAGCCAAGGCAGCCGCAGAAGCGAGAGCCGAAGAAGAGGCCCGGGCTGCTGCTCAGGCCGCTGAGGCAAAAGCCGCAGCAGCGACGGCTTCAGGCGCACAGGCACCGGAAGCCGGGAAGGCCGCACCCGGAACGGAAACCGCCGCGACAGCCCAAACGCAGGCCGCCGCACCTGCAGAATCGGTGCCGAACCCGTCACCGGAAACACAGAACAGCCCGGCACAACCTGCAGATAACGAACCGGACACCCGCAAGAAACAGCCCGCATCCTGAGCCTCAAATATTGCCATGAAAGCAACGATCATCACCATCGGCGATGAAATCCTCATCGGCCAGATCGTGGATACGAACTCCGTATCCATCGCCAAGCACCTCAACGCCGCCGGCATCGTCGTACACGAAAAGGTTTCGATCGGCGACGACAGCACACAGATCGTCCGGAGCGTGGAACGCGCCCTGGGAGATTCCAACGTCGTCGTCATCACCGGGGGGCTCGGCCCCACCAAGGACGACATCACCAAAAAGACCCTGGCCGGAATGTTCGGCTGCGAACTGGTGCCCGACCAACGGGTCGCCGACCATGTGAAACGCATGCTCGAAGGGCGCGGCATCGAGTTCAACGAACTCAACCGCGGGCAGGCGATGGTTCCGGCCTGCTGCACGGTGCTGTTCAACGCCCACGGCACGGCTCCGGGCATGTGGTTCGAACGCGACGGCAAGGTGGTAGTCTCGCTGCCCGGTGTCCCCTACGAGATGGAACACCTGATGCAGGACGAAGTGATGCCGCGCCTGAAAGCGCATTTCGAACTACGCCAGATCATACACCGCACGATGATCACGGCCGGGCTGCCCGAGTCGATGCTCGCCGCAAAGATCGAAGCATGGGAAAACGCCCTGCCATCCTACCTGAAACTGGCTTACCTGCCCAATCCGGGCGCCGTACGGCTGCGCCTGTCGGCCTATGAGGTCGAGGGCGAAAGCGTTTCGAAGGAGATCGAACGGCAATTCGAGGCACTGCGGAAAATCATCCCCCACAACATCATCGGGTACGAAACGGCCACCATGCAGGAACTGGTACACAAGCTGCTCACCGAGCGCGGGCTGACCCTCGCCACGGCGGAAAGCTGCACCGGAGGCAACATCGCGGCACGTTTCACGGCCATGCCGGGTGCTTCGGCCTATTTCCTCTGCGGCGTAGTTTCGTACAGCAACGCCTCGAAACACGATATCCTGGGCGTAGACCCGGAGGTCATTGCCCGCCACGGCGCCGTCAGCGAAGAGGTCGCACGGCGAATGGCCGAAGGGGCACGACGGATCTCGGGTGCCGACTACGCCATAGCGACCACCGGTATCGCAGGCCCCGCGGGCGGCTCCGCCGAAAAGCCGGTCGGCACGGTATGGATCGCCGTGGCGACCCCACACCGGACGACCGCCATCCTCAAACAGTGCGGTTCCGACCGCGGGCAGATCATCGACCGGGCCAGCGCCTTCGCCATCAGCCTGCTGCGCGACGAACTCAACGGTAAATAATACATTCGTCCCATGCATAGAATACTTGCCTCAACCATCGGTGCACTCCTCGCCCTCACATCCTGCATGCGTCAGCAGCCCGAGGAGCGGGTGCATAAACTCCTGACCGACCGCATCCAGACCCTTGCCACGGCGGAAAGCTGCACGGGCGGTACCATCGCGGCACGCTTCACGGCCATGCCGGGTGCCTCGGCCTATTTCAAATGCGGCGTAGTGACTTACAGCCTCGATGCCAAGCAGAACTTCGTAAACATCTGCTGCGATACGATAGCCCGCTACGGCGCCGTCAGCGAACAGGTCGTACGCCAGATGGCCGAAGGCGTCCGCCATCTGGCAAATGCACACTACGCTATCGCCACGACAGGGATCGCAGGCCCCACGGGCGGCACCCCCGAATACCCGGTCGGTTCGGTATGGATCGCCGTCAGTTCGCCCCTGCGCACCACGGCCCGGCTGATCCATGCCAAAGGCGACCGCACGCAGATCATCCGCGAAGCGGGAACGGCCGCCATCGAACTGCTCGAAGAAGAGTTGCTCGCCGCCCAACCGGGCAAATAGTTTCAAATTACGGCTGATCCGTTTGTTTTTGCAAACAATTTAGCTTATTTTTGCAGCAATTCAGCCCAGCGCAAAATGAAAAGAACCTTATTCCTGTCGGTGTTGTTCGGTATGCTCCTCACCACGGCCCATGCTGAAAACGAAAGCCACCAACAAGTAGACAGTACACTTTACGCCTATTACCGCTGGTGCAACAACAACATACGCGACACGGCCGTCCTCAGCAAGGCGGACACGCTGTTCCGGCTCTCGGGCGAGAAGCACGACATCCGGATGCAGGCCGTCGCCCTGAGCTTGAAAGCCGACCATTACTATTTCAACAACAACCTCGACTCGCTCAAGGCATGGATTCCCCGCGTGCAGGATTTCGCTCGCAAGAATGACCAGATCAAGTATTACTACTTCACCTGGTCGCGGCTGATTCTCTATTATACCAAACAGGCGCAATACACGCTCGCCCAATACGAACTGGAGCAGTATATGTCGCAGGCCGAAAAGGACAATTACAAACCCGCAACCGCCGAGGCATACAAACAGCTCGGACACATCTACCGCACCCGCGGATTGAAAAAACCCGCTGTGGAATACTACCGGAAGGCAATCGATTTCATCATCCAGAACGGGCTCAACACATTCCATCTCTCGAACCTCTATTCGGAACTCGCGACCATGCTGATGGATCTGCAACGCTATCCCGAAGCCGCAGAAGCCGTCGAAAAAGGCAAGGCATGCATTCCGCTACCGGACTACATCTGGGGTCTGAAGGCCAAGGAAACGCACCTGCTCGCCCAGACAGGCCAGACCGACAAAGCCAAAGCACTTTTCAACGAGATCAAGGACGGGCAGAACGGCAACCTCTCGGAGATCAAACTCGCTGAAATCGAGGTCGCCATCTACAACCATTCGCACGAATACGGCAAGATGATCGCCGCAATCGACAAATTGATCAGGTCGTTCGAAAGAGAAGGATACAAGGAATCCTATTTCTACTACCTCTATGAAAACCGTGCAGCCGCCTACGCCGCCCTCGGCAATTTCGAAGCCGCCTACCGGGACATACAGCATTACACCGAACTCTACCACAAACAAGTCAACGACGACAACGAGAAGACACTCGGAGAATTCGCCACGCTGCTCGATGTCAACCGGTTGAACATGGAAAAAGCAGAACTGCGCCAACAGGCGCAGGAAGAGCGCCTGCACCGCACCCAACTGGGCACGATCGGCTTGGCGTGCATTCTCTTGCTGGCCGCTGTCTTCATCGCGGTAATGCTCCGCATGAACCGCCACCTCGCCCGCGCGAAGAGAGCCGCCGAAGAGAGCAACCGGATGAAAGGCATCTTCATCCGCAACATCACGCACGAGATCAATACGCCGCTCAACTCCATCGTCGGATTTGCGGAGCTGGCCGCAGCCTCGGACGATGCCGACGCCGCCGAACGACAATCCTATATAAGCATCATCCAGGAAAACAGCGGCTATCTCCAAAAACTCGTGGACGACGTGCTCTACATCGCCGGACTCGAATCGTCGGAAACCCCGCCGGCCATGAGCCCGACCGACATCAACGAATGCTGCCAGGAGTGTATTCAGAAGGTCTCACAGTCCAGTTCCCGGGCGGTGAGTATCCGTTTTGTCCCGGCACGCGAGAAATTCCACCTGCACACTTCGTGCATGCTGATATCCAAAGCCATCACCGAAATGCTGCGCAATGCCGTACATTTCGCGGCCGACGGAGAAATCACGCTCGCATATACGCTGGACGGCGGCAACCGCCGCATCACATTCACGGTAACCGACTCGGGGCCCGGCATCCCGGCTTGCGAGGCCGAGCATATTTTCGGACGCTTCGTCAAGCTCGACACCTTCTCGCAAGGGCTCGGGCTCGGGCTGACCGTGTGCCGGCTGATCGCCTCGGCCCTGGGCGGCACGATAAAACTCGACACAAATTACAGCGGAGGGGCACGTTTCGCACTTTCGATACCGTTACGTTAAACACTAAAAACCAATACAATAGACCACGCACCGGAAAATTAATGTGGATTATTAATCTTTAATTCTCATTTTTTCCTTATATTTGCACTCCCTTACGGGAATAACGAACAAATTTAGCGAAAACAACAATGAAAGTTTGCGAAATCACAGGCAAGGTAGCGATCGTGGGCAACAACGTCTCGCACTCGCACCACAAGACCAAACGCAAATTCAGCCCCAATCTGAAAACCAAGCGTTTCTGGTTCGAGCAGGAAGGCCGCTGGATCACCCTGAAGGTGTCGGCAGCCGGAATGAAAACAATCAACAAGAAGGGTCTTGCAGTAGCACTGCGCGAGGCTGCCGCACCCAAGTCCGTTTACTAAAACACCGAAGTAACAAATGGCAAAGAAAGGCAACAGGGTTCAGGTCATTCTCGAATGCACCGAACAGAAACAGAGCGGAGTTCCGGGAATGTCCCGTTACATCACGACGAAAAACAAAAAGAACACCCCCGACCGTCTGGAGCGTAAAAAGTACAATCCGTTCTTGAAGAAGGTCACCGTTCACCGTGAAATTAAATAGTTTTGAAGCTCTATGGCAAAGAAAGTAGTCGCAACACTGAAAACCGGCACGGGTAAGAACTTTACGAAGTGCATCAAGATGGTCAAGTCGGACAAGACCGGTGCTTACATGTTCAAGGAAGGCATCATTCCCAACGACCAGGTCAAGGAATTCTTCGAAGAGAAGAAATAAGTATTTTAAGAGCTAATCTTAAATACAAAGGGCATCCGATCGGATGCCCTTTGTATTTCTCCGGCTCTCTCCCGGCGAATCAGAACTTGTGTACCGCGCGCACCAGAAAATTGTTATACTTGGGAATTTCGACGACATAGGGAGGTTCGATACCCATATGCGACGTAAAGGCCGACTTCTCGTCCTTCTCGGTCGAGGAGAAATAGTAGACCAGCCGATCCATACGCTTGCCGCCGTTATTCTTGAGGGCGTTGTTGAACCGGTTACGGGCCTGGCGGCTGGACTGCACACGCGTCCCGCCGCTGTAATTATGGCCGATGTTCAGCAGTTCGTCGATCGACGGAAGGTACCAGCCCTCACCCTTCTCGCGGCACCACTTGAATGCCGGGAAATCGTCCCACGAAAGGTTGTTCTCGGCGATGTAGGCCGCAACTTTCTCCATGTTCACACTGCCGTCGGAACGGTTGTCCGTACCGATGACGCGCAGGTCGGGCTTGCGGAACTCGCTCCAGTGCAGGTAAATCTCATCGAGCGAGATTACCAGCCCGTGCTGGCGGTCGTCGGAGAGCATACACACGACGCCCTTGATCCCGTCCTGGTTATAGAATTCGCCGATCTCGTACTCCTTGACCACATACTTCACCCCATCGGCAGGGCTGGCGGCAGGCGCCTCGGCCGCAGCGGGAGCGGCGGGAGCGGCGGAAACCTTAGCGGGCTCCTCGGCCGGGATGGCCGGGGTCAACGGTGTTGCAGGAATGCTCGCGGCAGCCTTGAAATACTCCTTCTCGCCGTTTGCATATTGGATATAGCTGATTTCCGACACGGGCAGGACGTAAGTCGGGCCGTCGGGATTGGAGAAACGCTTGTAACGAACGGACTCGGGGGTTATCTCCGTCACTTTCGCTTCGACCTTCGAGGCGTCAGCCTTGATTATCAGGTCTTGGGCTGCGACAGTCAGTACGCCGCAAAACGCTGCCAACAGCAGCAGGATCGTTTTTTTCATCATTGCAGGAAATGTATATAGCGCAAATATAACGTTTTTTTCCAAACTTTCTTATTATCTTTGTCAGGATATATAAATATAAGTATGGGATTTTTCGATATTTTCAAAAAGAAACAGGATAGCGCCGCAGCGGACATTCCGGAGAGCCGGCAACAGCAGCAGGAAGAGCTTAACGCGGGGCTCGAAAAGACCAAGACCGGAATCTTCTCGAAACTCGCCCGTGCCGTAGCAGGCCGCTCGACGGTCGATGCCGACCTGCTGGACGACGTGGAGGAGGTGCTGATTACGTCGGACGTGGGCGTGGAAACCACGGTGAAGATTATCCGGCGCATCGAAGAGCGTGTGGCGCGCGACAAATACATGAATACGTCCGAGCTCCAGTCCATCCTGCGCGAGGAGGTCATGTCGCTGATGGAGGAGTCGCACGGCTCGGAGAAGCATTTCGGGCTCGACGCCAGGCAGGGCGAACCCTACGTGGTGATGGTCGTCGGCGTCAACGGCGCGGGCAAGACCACCACCATCGGCAAGCTCGCGGCACAGCTGACCAAGGCCGGGCTGAAAGTCTGGATCGGTGCCGCCGATACGTTCCGCGCCGCCGCCATCGACCAGCTCAAGGTCTGGGCCGACCGCGCCGGGGCGACGATGATCCGCCAGGAGATGGGATCCGACCCGGCATCGGTGGCGTTCGACACGCTGACGTCGGCCAAGGCCAACGGCGCCGACGTGGTGCTGATCGACACGGCAGGCCGCCTGCACAACAAAGTCAACCTGATGAACGAACTGACCAAAATCCGCAATGTCATGGGCAAGGTCATCCCCGGAGCCCCGCACGAGGTAATGCTGGTGCTCGACGGCTCCACAGGACAAAACGCCTTCGAACAGGCACGGCAGTTCACGCAGGCGACGCAGGTCACTTCGCTCACCATCACCAAGCTCGACGGCACGGCCAAGGGCGGCGTGGTGATCGGCATCAGCGACCAGTTCCACATCCCGGTGCGCTACATCGGGATCGGGGAAGGCATCGACCAGCTCCGCATTTTCGACCGCAGGGAGTTCGTGAACGCCCTGTTCGGCCACGAAACGAAATAAAACGCCCCACGCCTGTGAAACCAATCCTCTGGGGCTTATTGCTCGCTCTGGGATGCAGCCTTCCGGGAAAAGCCCAGCAACCGGCCGCGGCAGACAGTTGCCGCATGCAGGCCGACGAACAGGCCGGCACTTCCGCCATGGCAGCACCGACAGCCGGCGACCCCTTCGCGCAGGATTCTGTATGGCAGGAAGCGACGGCCGGGATTCGTGGAACGAAGCGACCAAGGAAAAGCGCTATACGGAGGCATACGACGCATTGAATTCCGCCCTGAAGAAAACCCCGGCAACGCCCCACGCGCTGTCGGACGCTTTGTGGATCGCCCGGGAACTCGGACGGACCAACGAAGAGGTGCAACGGCTCGAATGGCGGCTTTACGCCCTGCTGACATGGATAAGCCTGCTCGGGGAGGGGAGCGAACAGTACCCGGCTGTCGTGGTCAACGTCCGCGACGAATATACCTTCATGTACGATTACATGGGAGTCCGGAAAGTTCTGGGGCAACAACTCATCCGCAAAGACGACGGCATCCCCTACGACAAGATCGACATAGAACCGCTGGACACATCCGACTCCAAAATCTCGGAGGTTTGGTTCGATGTCAGCTACCCGTTCACCATGCTGGCTTCCCCCGGGCATTGGGCGAAAAAACTCACGGGCGAAACACTCACAAAGGACACCGCCCCAGAAAACGAACCCGGCGTCCCGTCCCCGGGAGAATAGCTGGGAACGGGATAGCAACCGCCCCCGGTTTGCGCCGGAACAACGGACGACACACAGTAACAATATAAGTATCAGGCGACAGGCTCCGAAATCGGAGCCTGTCGCCTTTTTTATGTCCGGTTCAACCGAACGGCCCGTGTAGGGAAGTCAATTATACGCAATCTGAGGATTCAAATACGCAAACCACGCCCAGCAAGAATTTCGATATACATAATTTTGAATATCAAATTTCCACATATTACAAATCGACGACAAACACCCGCGATTATTTAAATTATTTTAATAAATCAAGCCAACCTATTCGGTGCAAACCGAGCCTCTATACCAATAATACTAATATTAACCTTAACTCTATGAAAATGAATTTGACTACTTCGGAGAAGAACAGGGGCATCGTCCGCTTTCTTCTGATGAGTATGCTGCTGTGCCTACTCATTCATCCGGCCCAAGCGCAAGACCGCGTCACGGTTACAGGGCGTCTGACCGACACCAGCCATGCACCGCTCATCGGCGCTTCGGTCATAGAACAAGGGACGACCAACGGCGTTACGACCGATACGGAAGGTAACTACCAGATCTCCGTAAGCGGCAACGCGACCCTCGGCTTCTCGTTCATCGGCTACAAACCCCAGAGCGTCGCAGTCCTGAACCGCACCGTGATCGACGTCACGCTGGAGGAGGATGCCACGATGATCGGCGAAGTCGTAGCCATCGGTTACGGTTCGCAGCGCAAGGAAGACCTCTCGATGGCCGTGACGACCGTCAAGCTCGACGAAGCGGCCAAAAGCCGCGCCTCGAACCTGGCGACCATCCTCCAGGGCCGTATGCCCGGCGTCACCGTACAGCAGACCGGCGACCCGATGAAACCCGCCTCGTTCACCATCCGCGGCCGCGGCTCGAAAGGCAACGACGACGACCCGACCTCGGGCGACGGCGTACTTGTCGTCGTGGACGGCGTGCCCAACGCCCCCTACATGATGGAGGACGTCGAGACGATCACCGTGCTCAAGGATGCCGCCTCGGCTGCAATCTACGGCGCATCGGTAGGTTCGAGCGGCGTCATCCTCATCACGACGAAGAAGGCCCAGAGCGGCAAACTCCGCGTAGACGTGAATGTCTCGCTCGGCTTCGAGAAGGTGACCAACCTGCCGAAGATGCTCACGGCGGAACAGTACAACGAAGTGTGGGCAAAAACCGTGGAGAAGAACCCCGGCAGCCAGCTTCCCAGCGCCTCCAACCCGGAGGTATACCCCTGGGGCAACGTAACCCGCACCGACTGGCTGGATGAGATTTTCCAGACCGGTTTCACGCAGCACTACGCCGCAACGATCTCGGGCGGCAGCGAGAAGGTACAGTCCATCTTCTCGGTATCCTACGACAAGAAGGACGGCGTGCTGCTCAACACCTACAGCGAGAGTTTCAACGGCAAATTGCAGACCGACTTCAAACTCACCAACTGGCTCAAGATTTCGGAGCGTGCGTCATTCGTGGTATCCAACGGGCAGGGCAACGTGGACACCAGCCACCAGGGCCCGATCATGGGTGCCATATGGTACCCGCGCGCGGCTTCGGTCTACGAGATGAACGAGGACGGGACATACGCCCGCGACGAGAAGGGCAACCGCTATTACGGCGGTACGAGCCCCGAGTGGGCGGACGTGAACGGCACGCCGATGCTCTACAACCCGGTAGCATACCTCGAAAGGATGCACCGCAAATACCCCGAGCATAAGATCTTCTCGACGACCTCGATCGAAATCAAGCCGATCTCGTCGCTGACGATCAAGTCCGACTTCACGGTCGACCTGCGCAACAAGGAGTCCGACGAGTTCTACCCCACCATGACGGAGAAAGGCCTGCGGCGCGACATCAACTACCGCGAACAGTTCTTCGACCGGGACAACCACTGGCTCTCGGAGACGATCGCGACCTACGCACAGGTATTCGGCCGGCACCACATCAGCGCGATGGCGGGCTTCACGGCCGATTTCAAGAGGCTGCACAGCCGGGAAGTCTATTCGAGAGGGTATCCCGACAACGATATCAACAGTTCGATTTGGGATCAGGCCAACGACTGGACTTCGAACACGCCCAAGGAGAGCAAATACGAACAGACCATGGTGTCGTTCCTGGCCCGCCTGGGTTATTCGTTCGACGACCGCTATTTCCTGGTGGGCAGCGTGCGCCGCGACGCATCCTCGAAACTGCCCACGAGCAAGAACTACGACTGGTTCCCCTCGGTATCGGGATCGTGGAAACTCTCGTCCGAAAAATTCTTCCAGAATGCAGGCCTCGACAAGGTTTTCGACCTGGTCAAGTTCCGCGCAGGCTGGGGGCGTATCGGTAATGTCGACCTCTATCCAAACAACGTCGCCACCGTCGAGCTCCTGAACTACCAATACCCGATCATCTTCGGCCAGAACCTCGACCAGTTGCTCCAGGGAACCTACCTCAACACGATTCCCAACTATTCCGCCCGCTGGGAAACCACCGAGCAGACCAGCGCGGGCCTCGACCTGACGATGTTCAAGAACAAACTGAACATCAGCGTGGATTACTACCACAAGGTAACCAAAGACCTGATCGACTACATTCCCACGCCCGAGCAGATCGGTGTGGCGGATCCTCCCATGGGCAATATGGGCAACGTACTGAACAAAGGCTGGGAGTTCTCGGTGAACTACAACGGCAGTGCGGCACAGGGCAAGCTGACCTACAACGTCTGGGGCAACTTCTCGACGAACAAGGGTTACGTACGCGAATACGGGGTACGCCAGGGCGCCGTGATGCACACCTCGCCCAACCTGAACAGCAACCCGATCCTCTACTCCGATGCAGGGCAACCCTGGTATTCGTTCATGGTCTACCGCACGGCAGGCATCTTCCGTTCGCAGGACGAAATCAACAAGTACATCTACAAGAACCCCGAAACCGGCGAGGCGAAACTGCTGATGCCCGACGCGAAGGTCGGCGACCTGATCTTCATCGACACCAACAACGACGGCGTGATCAACGACGACGACAAGACCTTCGCAGGTTCCTACACCCCCAAGAACACCTTCTCGTTCGGAGGCTCGCTCAACTGGAAAGGCTTCGACTTCAGCTTCTTCTTCCAGGGCGTGACCGGCAACAAGGTCTACAACGGCCTCAAGCAGATGGCCATGAACGGCCGCAACGACTACGGCAACCTCATTTCCGACGTATTCAACAGCTGGGACTTCGACCCCCAAGGCAGCAAATACCCCCGCCTGGCCCTGGTTACGGGCAGCGATACGAACGGTAACTACAGCAAATTCTCCGACATATTCCTCGAAGACGGCGACTACCTGCGCCTGAAGAACATCACGCTGGGTTACACGCTGCCCAAGAGCGTCAGCCGCTTCGTCGGGATGGAGAACGGTTCGCTGCGCGTCTACATGAGCGTCGACAACGTATGCACGATCACCGGTTATTCGGGCGTCGATCCCGAGGTCGGCAACTACGGTATCGACCGCGGTGTTTACCCCGTATCGCGTTTCTTCAATTTCGGTGTGAACATTAATTTCTAACCAACACAAACTACAATAGCGATGAAAAAGATATTGATAATAGCCAGCCTCGCCCTTTGCTGTTCCCTTTTGGCGAGCTGCGAAGACTTCCTCGACACCAAGAAATACGGAGCCAAGACGGACTGGGAGACCCAGGAAGACGTAGAGAAAGCACTCGTCGCCCTCTTCTCCTTCAACACGAACGACTCCGAGGGCGTCACCGGCCGCGGCATCACGTGGTTCGAATGCTGCAGCGACGACATGACCGTAGGCCGCCCCCAGGGCGAAGCCGAAGACATCCGCAACTTCCGCATGTCGCCCAGCAACGGCCGCGACGTGAAGAACAACTGGAAGATCATGTACGAGGTCAACGCCAAGGCCAACAACATCATCAAGGTCGTCCCGACGATGAACCTCGACAACGCGTTCAAGACCAAAGCCACCGGCACCGCCTATTTCTTCCGCGGGTTCGCCATGCTGTGGCTCTCGCCCTACTACGGTGACAACGGCCCCAACGGCGGCATTCCGATCATCCTCGACACGACGGAGCCCGCAGCCATGGACAGCCCGCGCCCGGCCTCCGTATTGCAGAACTACGACCAGATCATCAGCGACCTGCGCGAAGCCGGCGAACGCCTGCCCCTCTTCTCGCAGCTCGCACCCCAAGAGTACGGCATGCCCCACAAGGCCGCAGCCTGGGCCTTCGCCGCACGCGCAGCCCTCTATGCCGCACAGTTCGACGCCAAATACTACGACACGGTCATCGAAATGTGCGACAAGGTGATGGGACTCACCGGCGCCGACAAGCGCGAACTGTTCGACGACGGCACGGACAAGGCCTTCGCCAACCTCTGGCGCAAGCAGCAGAATTTCGGCAGCGAATATATCTTCTCGCTGCTGGGCAGCGCGGTCGACGGCCCGAAATTCCACGGCATGTCCTTCCAGAACGGCGGCTGGGGTCTGTATAACCACTGGGGTTATTTCCAGCCCACCCTTTCCCTGTGGAACGCATTCGAATCGGGCGACACCCGCCGCGACGCGACGATCATCTACCCCGGGCAGACGATCCGCTTCATGGGCCGGGACATCGTATTCGGCAGCAGCTCCTATTCGATCTCCTCGGATACGGGCATGTCGTTCCGCAAATTCCTCTCCCCGTGGGAAGAGGCCGACTGCAAAGGCAAGGAGGTGAATTCCAACGGCGACAACGCCAGCAACACGCTCGGCACCTGCCTCATCCGCTTCGCCGACGTCCTGCTGATGAAAGCCGAGGCGCTGATCTGGAAGAACGGCGAAGGCGACGCCGAAGCCAAACAACTGCTTAACCGCATCCGCAAACGCGCCCGTCTCCCGGAGAACAGCCCGGCGACCAAAGCCGAGCTCAAGAACCAGCGCCGCTGCGAACTGGCGTTCGAGTTCATGCCGAGCCGCCACCTGGACATGGTTCGCTGGGGCGACGCCAAGGAGACCTACGCCAAACCCACGCAGCGTGTGAACTCGCACTGGGATTACGACCTGCAGCAGGTGGTCATCGACGCGCCGAGCAACTATGACAACGGGCGCACGTTCGATCCCGTCATCAACCAGGTTTTCCCGATCCCCGTAACGGCATTCAACGGCACGGTGAACCTGACCCAGAACCAAGGTTATTAGTAAACAACCAAGATCATTACCGAATATGAAACTGTTGAAACATATCATCCGTGCAGGTGCCTTATGCGGCCTGCTCCTTACGACGGCTGCGGCGAAGGCGCAAACCGTACAACTGAAAGTACTGGACTGGAACGTGCTGTCGTTCGAAATGACGGACAAGTCCAACCAGATCGACTTCATCGTCGACGAGTACGTCGACCTGATCAAGGCCCAGAATCCCGATATCGTCTGCATCAACGAGCTCGAGACCGGCACCAGCCGTATGGGCAAGGAGAAACTGACCGAACTGGCGTCCCGCCTGGACATGTACCCCTACTTCATCATGTCCTATCCCAAGGACGTAGGGTTCTACGGCAACGGCATCCTCTCGAAATACCCGATCGTAAGTTCCTTCTCCGCATTGCATCCCTACAAACATGCCAAAGGCGAGGGCAACTACCAGTGGAATACAGGCTATGAATATTATCTGTATGGTTATGACCAACGAAGTATGGGCTACATCGACATTCTGGTACCGACCTCCGATTCGGACGGACAGATCGTGCGCATTATCTGTACGCATTTCGACCATTGCGGAATAGATCAGGTCATCCAACAGCAGGAACAAAATGTTGTAACACAAGCCGGGCTGAACAATCCCGAATACCCGACAATCCTGATGGGAGACTTGAACGTCGTATGGGGAACAAACGTGCTTCCTGAATTCAGAAATTTAGGCGACCACATCGGGGTGTCTTGGGTAGACCACATCTTTGCTTTCCCCAAAGGTCGATGGACGGGCCACGATTTCAAATCCCATTCCTGCCCTGCCGCCAATGGCAAGGCATCGCTCTCCGACCATGACCCGATCACAGCCACCTTGGTACTTAAATAGCAGTTCGTCGAATTCACAAAAGTCGAAAATATGAAAAACATACAAAAATATCTCGCAGCACTGCTCGCGCTCGCCATGGCAGCCCCGGTATTTACCGGTTGTTCGGACGATTACGAGTATTCGCTCAGTTCGGTGGTCGCCAAGCCGTCCGACAAGTTCAACGCCAGGATCCAGTTCGTCAGCCGCCTGAGCGACGGGGCGCTGATTACGGGCGATGCCGACTACACGGCTCTCAACAACTATATGGTCAACACGCTCAAAAGCCGCGAAGAGGCATGGCTCACGGTCTTCGACCGTTCGGACAACGCCAACCTGGACAAGGTGATGCAGATCTCGATCAACACCTACCGCTGGACGGCCTTCGCCTTCAACGGGCTGACCAACAGGACGACCTACAAGGGCAGCACGCTTTTCTTCAACCAGCCGACCCGCTCGGTCAAGGCCACGGCCTGCGGCAAAGGCTGCTACGTCACGGGCTTCTCCCCGCTGATGGAAGGTACGCGCACCGACAAGGATGAAAACGGCACCGTGACCGGCACCGTGGACATCGCCTACGACATCAATTTCCGCACGGTACGCTTCGAAACGAACGAGCAGATCAACGCCTTCGGCGGTGAAAACGGCGTCATGAACACGCTCAAGCGCGAAAATATGAACATGCTGATGATCGGCACGGTCAAGAACGACCTGCTCGGAGCGCTCGAATCGGCAGTACAGAATACGGACGGTTCATTCAAGGTCTACAACGTCGCGTCCGGAAGCGCGTATACGATCTTCATGCTCGCCGAAGAACGCTTCTGGGGCTTTACGGATGTTGCCCCGATATCGGTCGGAAACGGCATCGAGGCCTATACGATAAACGTCATGTGGTAAAGGTTGGTTTAATTTAGTTGGAAGGAGGATGCGGCTTCGGGGCCGCATCCTCTTTTTATGCACGGGAAACCGCCGCGGCTGGCGGCGATTCCGGGATTATTTCGTACTTTTGCAGCGGAAACCAGATACGGAATGAAAAAGATCAACGTCATAACGCTCGGTTGTTCGAAGAACACGGTCGACAGCGAGCACCTGATGGCACGGCTCGCGGCGGCAGGCTACGAAGTCCTTTTCGACAGCGACCGCACGGACGCCAAGGTCGTAGTCATCAACACCTGCGGGTTCATCGGCGACGCCAAACAGGAGTCGGTCGACATGATCCTGCGCGCGGCGGCCGCGAAAAACGCCGGCAAGATCGAGCGGCTGTTCGTCATCGGCTGCCTCTCGGAACGCTATGCCGACTCCCTGCGCGCCGAACTCCCCGAAGTGGACGGGTTTTTCGGCGCCCGCACATGGGATGGCATCGCCCGGGCGCTGGGAGCCGCCGAAGACCCGGCCCTGGCCACCGAACGGCACCTCTCGACGCCCAGGCACTATGCCTACCTGAAAATCTCGGAGGGTTGCAACTGGAAATGCGGCTACTGCGCCATCCCGCTCATCCGCGGCGGGCACGTTTCCGTGCCGATGGAGGAGCTGGAGGAGGAGGCGCGCAAACTCGCGGCCGGAGGCGTGAAGGAACTGATCGTCATTGCGCAGGACACGACCTACTACGGGCTCGACCTCTACGGGAAGCGCCGCCTGGCCGAACTGCTGCGCCGCCTTTGCCGCATCGACGGCATCGAGTGGATACGCCTCCACTACGCCTATCCCACGGCATTCCCCGACGAGGTGATCGAAGCCATGGCATCCGAGCCCAAGATCTGCAAATACCTCGACATCCCGTTCCAGCACATCTCCGACGCACAGCTCTCGGCCATGCACCGCCGCCACACCAAGGCCGAAGCCTATGCGCTGGTCGAAAAATTGCGGGGGGCGATCCCCGACCTGGCCCTGCGCACGACGCTGCTGGTCGGCTATCCCGGTGAAACGGAAGCGGATTTCACGGAACTGGAACAGTTCGTACGGGACGTACGGTTCGAACGCCTCGGGGTTTTCGCCTATTCCGAGGAGGAGGGAACCTACTCGGCACGCGAACTGGCGGACAACGTCCCGGAGGAGGTCAAACAGCAGCGCGTGGAACGCATCATGACGCTCCAGAACGACATCGCCCGCGAAAACAACCTGCGCCGCGTAGGCCGCACGGAACGGGTTCTGATCGATTCGCGGCAGGGCGACTACTATGTCGGACGGACGCAATACGACTCGCCCGAAGTCGACCAGGAAATCCTGATCCCGGCTGCGGAACGGCGTCTTCTGCGGGGGCATTTCTACGAAATACGGATCGACGGCGCCGCCGATTACGACCTTTACGGAAAGGCCGTCAGGAAATAAAATTTGTTTTTTAGCGTTCCTTTTCATACCTTTGAAATGTAAATCGGACTTTACCCGAGACCCAATGGCCGAAAAAAGCGTGATAACGAATATCGAAGCCCGTATCCGGCAACTCATCGATGACCACAAAAGGTTGTCGGAATCGTGTGCGGAACTGACGGCGCAGCGCGACAACCTGAAAGCCGAAAACAGGACTTTGCAGGAGCGCATCCGCGAACTCGACGGCGAATTGTCACGCATGCAACTGACGGAGGGACTGGCGGGTGAAAGCCGCAACCGGGAGAAAGCGCGGGCGCGCGTCAACCGTCTTATGCGGGAGGTTGACAAATGCATCGCACTGCTCGGAAGGCCCGAATAACGAGAAGGGACGGCGAACCGGCAGTAACGCCGCAACCAGCACCCGGGCCGCAGACGAATAAGAGGCAGCAAGATAAACGAAACAAAAAAACGACATGGCACAACAGGCGATAACCCTCAAGATAGCCGGGAAAAGCTATTCGCTCAACATCGAAAGCGAAAAGGAGGAGGTATACCGTCTTGCCGAACGGGAGGTGAACAACTACCTCGCGGCGATAAAACAGAACAACTTCAAGAACTGGACGGGTCAGGACTACCTGTCGATGGCCGCACTGAAATTCGCCATTGCAAACGTCGACATGCGGCAAAGCCGCGAACTGGGCGACGAAGACCTGAAACATCTGGGGCGACTCGGCGAAGAGCTCGACGCCTACCTCAACACCCTGCAACGGTGAGTGAGGGCCAGGCACGGGATTTGCCCGGGCAAACCGTAAAAAACGAGGTTCTTTAACATACGAAGGAAAAATCTACCCGCATAGATTCCTTACAGCTTTGCGAAACTGAACACTTTTTAAATTGGGGCAACTCAAGGCGCTTCAAAATCAGGCCTTGACCCTTCGGGGTGTATGCTACGGCGTACCGTTGGAAGATTGCGATTGTCGGAGCCCCCACACATGACTTATCTGCAGATTCGTCAAACAAGACTAAGGAATCCTATGCGGTTTTTTTATGCACTACAACAAACCCTATAATAACAAATTCAAAACAGCAACAAAAACATGTATACCACCATTTTGGTTGCCTGCATCTCTGCCGTGGCCGCCGTCGGAATCTACGCGGTCGTCACGAACCTCGTAGCCAAGACCTCGATCCGCAAGCGGCGCGAAGCCGCCCTGAAAGAGGCCGAGGCCGAAGGGGAGATGATTAAAAAGGAGAAAATCCTCCAGGCAAAAGAGAAGTTCATACAGCTGAAAAGCGAATACGACCGCCAGGTCAACGAACGCAACCAGAAGATCGCCCAGAGCGAACAGCGCGCCAAACAGATCGAGGGCAACCTGCAGAACCAGCAGCGCGAGCTGGAGAACAAACTCCGCGAGAACGAGCGCTTGAAGGAGCAGATGCAGAACCAGCTGCAAATCCTCGAGCACAAGAAGGAGGAAGTAGACCAGATGATGCGCGAGCAGAACATGCGGCTGGAACAAATCTCGGGCATGAGCTCGGAGGATGCCAAGAACATCCTCATCGAGAACATGAAGGCCGAGGCCAAGACCGAGGCAGCTTCCTATGTGAACGAAACCATCGAGGAAGCGAAGATGACCGCCACGAAGGAGGCCAAGCGGATTATCGTGGCTTCGATCCAGCGCGTGGCCACGGAGACGGCCATCGAGAATGCCGTGACGGTCTTCAACATCGAAAGCGACGAGGTCAAAGGCCGCATCATCGGCCGCGAGGGCCGCAACATCCGGGCACTGGAGGCAGCGACCGGCATCGAGATCATCGTAGACGACACCCCCGAAGCCATCATCCTCAGCGGTTTCGACCCTGTCCGCCGCGAGATCGCCCGCCTGGCGCTCCACCAGTTGGTAACCGACGGCCGCATCCACCCGGCACGCATCGAGGAGGTCGTAGCCAAAGTACAGAAACAGATCGAAGAGGAGATCGTCGAAGTCGGAAAACGCACCACGATCGACCTCGGCATCCACGGGCTGCACCCCGAGCTGATCCGCATGATCGGCAAAATGAAATACCGTTCGTCCTACGGCCAGAACCTCCTGCAGCACGCCCGTGAAACGGCCAATCTCGCGGGTATCATGGCCGCCGAGCTGGGGCTGAACCCCAAGACGGCACGCCGCGCAGGCCTGCTCCACGACATCGGCAAGGTACCCGACGACGAACCGGAACTGCCGCACGCAATCATCGGCATGAAACTCGCCGAGAAATACAAGGAGAAACCCGAAGTATGCAATGCCATCGGCGCCCATCACGACGAAGTGGAGATGACTTCGCTGATCGCACCGATCATCCAGGTCTGCGACGCCATATCGGGTGCGCGCCCCGGCGCCCGCCGCGAGGTGGTCGAAAGCTACATCAAGCGCCTGAAGGAGATGGAGGACATCGCCCTCTCGTACCCCGGCGTCGTAAAGACCTATGCGATCCAGGCCGGCCGCGAACTGCGCGTGATCGTCGGTGCAGACAAACTCACCGACCAGGAGTCGGAAGGGCTGTCGCACGATATCGCCAAGAAAATCCAGGACGAGATGACCTATCCCGGCCAGGTGAAGATCACCGTCATCCGCGAAACCCGCGCCGTATCGTACGCGAAATAAGAACCCCGCCCGTAGGACAGGCTGCACACGGCCTGCCTGCCGCAAATTTATCACAGGTAAAAATCCCTCCGCAAAACGGAGGGATTTTTTTATCTACGGCTCTCTTACCGGTAAGCTCCGGCACACAACGACAGCTTATCCGCGACAGAATCCACACACAATCGCCCGATTCCCGCCACGGGAAGGGCCATAAGCCTCTCACCCGCCGGAGGGGGGGGGCAGCCAGCGGGATTATTTCCAGCTGTTACGCTTCCTGAAATCGGACGGAGTGACGCCCTCCTTATGCTTAAAAAAAGTAGAAAACTGCCCGGTATTCACGAACTTCAAGGCATAGGCGATATCCGATATATTTATATCCGTCCCCGTCAGCATCTCTTTGGCCTTCAGGAGCCGCTGTTGCAACTGGTACTGCGCGGGGGATATCCCGGTGTACTCCTTGAATGTCTTGCGGAACCACGAATAGCTGACCCCCAGTTCCCGGGCGATCGCCTCGACATCGCGGGGGTTATCCACATCCTTCATCAGCTCCCGCGCGGCATTGACTTTCTCGAGGATGAACGTATTGGCATAGGAGTTATTCCGCTCCTTGTAATAGATGGAGCCCAGGATGTGCAGCACGATACTCGACATCATCTGCTGGCACCCCGCCTTTTCGACCGACGCCAACTGCAGGATCTCCTCATAGAGACTCACGATCCCCGAACTTATCCCGATATTATGCAACGGCTGCTCGCGCACTAAAAAGCGGTTCGCTACCCTGTCGTCGATATAGGCACCCTTGAAACCTACCCAGTACTCGTCCCAGCCGGTCTCATCGTCGGGATGGTAGCTATGCCACTCCCCGGGAAACAACGAGATCACCGTCCCGGCCTTCACAGGCGCCTCGGGACAGGACTGCGAGGCGAAATACCCGGAACCCTTGGTGATATAGACCAACTGGTATTCGTTCAGTATCCGTCCGCCGCGGGGCATGAAAGAGTAGTTGTCCGGATGGGCCGACAACGGATACTTCGTCCCCGGCGGAATAAACTGGTACCCGATCGTCGTGACGACAACGCCCCATTTCTCGTCCTTATCCCCGATCGTCAGGTAACATAACTTGTCACGCTCCTGCTTCATGTCAGATTTGATAGGTTGGAAATCATTTTTCATAAGCAAATATAACTTTTTTCCGCATAATATGCAGATTTTAACACAATAAGATTTTCCGGGAGCGATTATTTCATTCCGGAAGCGTCTCCCCCCCCCGAGGCCGGGCTCCCAATCCCCACATCCGGCAACAACAGCCCCAGTCGCGCCGCAATCCGCCCCGCTACCAGTCTCCAAAGCCTCTTCACATCGTTCCGGTTATCCCGCACGGCATAAATCTGTATTGCTGCAACCAGCCTCCGACAAGGCGGCATATACCGATCCGGAAACATCGGGAGACACCTATACATACTTCAAAAAAAGCCCTTCTGCTGCCATATGGAACGGCTTGCGAGGGGATAATTATGAAATCTGATACCGAAATATTAAAAAATGAGAAGAATCGGACTTCCCCCGCGGAGGATTCTTAAAAATGCCCTGGGTTTTATACACGGGACACAATAACGTACTACAAATGCTCAAATTCGTACCTAACGGGGGGGGGAAATCCTCTATATTTGAATTGCAATTTTAACGTGTTGAAAGATACTTTTAACAAATCATAAACCTAAAAACAACCTAAAATCGTATAAGCCTATGCCAAAATGACTCCTTTCCCCTGAGGTTTCTATTATATATACGTACGAATCGTGCATATGGGGGAATTTCATTTTCAATCATCATTCATCTACTATGGACAAAACCAACCAATCTTTATGAAGAAAAATTTATCCATTTTTATGACAGCCGGAAGCTGGTTGCAGCGGGCGCTTGCGTTGTTTTTGTGCGTTGCTGCCCTCGAAGCTGTCCAGGCGGCACCCCAAGACACCAAAAGAACGATCACGGGTACGGTCGTCGACCAGAACAACCTGCCCGTCGTGGGAGCCACAGTCATGATTTCAAACTCGGCTAACGGTACCGCGACCGATTCCAACGGCCAGTTCACCCTTTCGGGTGTAACCGACAACGACGAACTGCAGATTTCGTTCCTCGGCTACAAAACCGTAACGATGCAGGTAGGCACGCGCACCGCCATTGCGGCAACGCTCGAAGAAGATTCGGGCTATCTGGATGAAGTCGTAGTCGTAGGTTACGGCACGACGACGCGGCGCCACATCATCTCGGCCGTTTCGACCGTGAAGTCGGAGGCAATCGAGAATCGCCCGGTAGCCAACATCCAGCAGGCACTGCAGGGTGCAGCAGCCAACCTGATCATCCAGACCAAGAATTTCAACCCGACGGACAACCAGATGAACATCTCGATCCGCGGTGTGAACACCATGGGTAACAACACCCCGCTGGTAGTCATCGACGGCGTTCCCCAGCCGGACGCAGGCCGTATGAACGACCTCAACCCGAACGACATAGAGTCGATCAACATCCTGAAGGACGCCGGTTCGGCCGCCATCTACGGTGCACGTTCCTCGAACGGCGTCATCCTGATCACGACCAAGAACGGCCGCAAGGAGATGGCTCCGCAGATCCGGTTCAGCGCCAAAGTCGGTATCGAGAACCCCGACATCCTCTACAAGGCCGTTCCGACCTACCGCAACGCGATCCTGCGTAACGAGGCCCTGAGCAACGTCGGCCGCGAACCGCTCTTCACGGCTGCCGAAATCCAGGATTTCTACAACCACGGGGACTGCGAGGCTGCCGTAGAGCAGGCCATGCAGAACGCGCTCCAGCAGAACTACAACGTAAGCGTCACGGGCGGTACGAAGACCACCACCTACATGCTTTCGGCCAGTTACTTCGACCAGGAGTCCAACTACGTGGGCCCCGATTACGGCGTAAAGCGCTATAACCTGCGTTCGAACCTGACGACCGAATTCGGCCGGCTGAAACTGGGCGCCAACGTCGGTTTCACCCGTTCGGAGATCAATTCCCCGTCGGATGCCAACGAAGGCTTCCTCTTCGCCGACCTCATCCGTTTCCCGAACTACTACTTCAACCGCCACGAGGAGAACGGAATCTTCTTCGGCAACAACTATAAGTACGGCGGCTATTCCGTATCGCCGCTGGCCGGCCTTATGGGCGGTGGCATCAACAAAAACGACCACGAATACCTCACCGGTACCTTTACGGCCGATTTCGAGATCATCAAAGGCCTGAAAGCCCGTGCCGTCCTTGGCGGTGAAGTCCGCCACGAGCACCGTTTCACCTCCCACAAGACCTACCAGTATGTGGTGGACAACGGCGCCGAACACTCGGATATCTCGACCGCTTCGACCGGCGGCAACACCAAGCGCGAAGCCGACGACTGGACGAAGAAAGTCACGTTCGTCACCGCACAGCTGATGCTGGATTATAACCGCACGTTCAAGGAGAAGCACAATGTAACCGGACTGTTCGGTTGGTCGGACGAATCGGAGATCGGCTATGACATCACGGCCGCCCGCCAGGGTATGAACAGCATCGACCAGCCGGGTGACGGCTCGATCGCTACGGAAGGCACCAAACTGTCGTCCCAGAGCAAATACCGCCGTGCATTGCAGTCGTTCTTCGGTCGCGCCGGATACTCCTACGACGACCGCTACTATTTCGAATTCACCGCCCGTTACGATATGTCTTCGAAGTTCCTCAAGGAGCGCAACGGAGCCTTCTTCCCCTCGGTATCGCTGGGCTGGCGCATGTCGCAGGAGAATTTCATGCAGACCTACCGCGACCGTGTCGGTGACCTGAAACTCCGTGCTTCGTACGGTCTGAACGGTAACCAGCAGGATGTGGGCGATTACGATTTCATGACCACCTACGGCACCTGGGCCAACGCCTACGGTTTCAACGGTGTCCCGGTTCAGGGTCTGATGTTCACCATGGGTAACGAACTGCTGACGTGGGAGACCGCCAAGACTTTCAACATCGGTGTGGATGCGACGTTCTTCAAGAATACCCTGAGCGTCAACTTCGACTACTTCTACAAGCGTACGGAAGATATTCTTCTCTCCCCGATCGTCCCCGGAACCTTCGGTGCCTCGATCGCCAAGGAGAACCGCGGTATCCTCGACAACCAGGGCTGGGAGCTTACCATCAACTATAACCTCTCTCGCGGCGACTGGAAGCACAACTTCTCGCTCAACCTCGCCGACTCGCAGAACGAGGTCGTCCGCTACGGAACCCCGGCTATCAGAACTTCCGACAGCGCCGGCACCATCATCATGGAGGGCCTTCCGATCAATGCGCTCTACGGCTGGAAAACGAACGGTTTCTTCCAGAACTACGATGAAATCCAGGATGCAGCCCTGCCGACCGGCATCGACCGTTCGCAGCTCCGTCCGGGCGACGTGCGCTATGTCGACCTGAACGGCGACGGCAAGATCGACGAAAACGACCGCACCTACCTGGGTTACGCCTTCCCGCGCTATACCTACGGTTTCACCTACAATGTCAAATGGAAGGGCATCGACTTCAGCATCATGCTCCAGGGCGTGCTGAAGCGTGAGAACCCGGTTCGCGGCGAGCTCGTGCAGCCGTTCCACGGCGATTATTCGATGACCATGTTCGACCACCAGCTCGACTACTGGTCGCCGCAGAACCGCGACGCACGCTGGCCGCGCCTGGCAGTATCGGGCTCGGTAAGCGATACGAACAACTGGGGGCACACCGGTTCGGATATGATGCTGCTCGAAGGTGCCTACATGCGTATCAAGAACATCCAGCTGGGTTACACCCTTCCCAAGAAGTGGACGAAGAAATTCGGCTGCGAAGCACTGCGCATCTATTTCGACACCCAGAACCCGCTGACTTGGACTAAAAACGGGTTCGTAGACCCCGAGACCACGTCGTTCGGCAACAACATGAGCGGCGGAGCGGACAACTCTGTGCGCAACTACCCGACCCTGCGTTACTTCGGTGGAGGTATCGACTTGACTTTCTAACAATTAAACAATCGGAAAGAATATGAAAATCAAAAATATATTAGCCATCCTCTCCCTCGGTATGGTCAGCTGCGTAGGCCTTGAGCAATACCCGACGACCTCCTATACCGACGAGACTTTCTGGACAATCGAGGACAATGTCCGCACGGCCCTGTACCTGGGGTACAACCAGTGCTGGCACCAAGACTACTATTTCGCCAATAACCTGCTGTCGGACGACGTGTACGGCAGCCGCCACTCGACGAACGAAACCAGCATCGTAACGGGTATGGCCAATACCTCGAACGGCCGCTTCTCGGACGAATGGGACAAGTGCTACCAGGAACTGCGTACGATCCACACGGCGCTCGACGCCCAGGATCGCATGAATATCGACGAGACCTTCAAGACGCGCATGCTTGCAGAACTCCGTCTTATGCGTGCCTTCACCTACCTGCGCCTGGTAACGTGGTTCGGCGACGTGCCGTTCTTCACGACCAACCCGACGCTCCCCGAATCGCGCGTGGTCAAGGTAACACCCGCCGCCACGATCAAGGAGTTCATCCACTCGGAACTTGCCGAGGTGGCCGAGATACTGCCGAAAAACACGGATATTCCGGAATCTGAAAACGGACGTTACACCCGCGGTACAGCCGTGGCGCTCAATGCACGTGCATACCTTTATGACAACGATTTCGAGAACTGCGCCATCTGGTGCGACAAGCTGATCAATTCGACGGAGTACGGCACCTACGCACTCGAACAGGACTACAAGAAACTTTTCCATGACCAGTCGTGCTGCTACGGCCCCGAGTCGATCATGACGATCGAATTCGCCACGCTCGGAGGCATTGACAACATCGTCAGATCCTGGAACAATTTCAATGCTTTCGTTCCCCAGTCCATCGGTAACAAGGGTGTAACCACCCAGTCGCCGACGCAGGAACTGGTCGATACCTACCGCAAACTCGACGGCAGCGTCGCCGATGACACGGACTACGAGAAGCGCGACAAGCGTTTCGAAGCAACCATCGCCTACAACAACTGCACCGTGGATATTCCGGAAGCAAAAACCCTGAGTCTGGCTGGCTCGGAAGGCACGGGTAAAGGCACTTACCAGGTCTTTACGAAGGCATCGGACGAGAGCCAAACCAGCGACAAGCAGCACCGTTTCGACTCGTACAACGGCACGCAGGATCGCACGGCTACGGGGTATTATACCCTGAAAAACTACAATGCCGACATGGTCGACAGCAAGGGCAACACCTACAAATCACTCATGGAAATCCGCTACGCCGACGTGCTGCTGATGTATGCCGAATCGATGAACGAACAGAGTAAAATGACGTCCGACATCTGGGACAAGACGATCAAGCCGCTGCGCGAGCGAGCCGGATTCGACGCCGCATACTGCTCCTATCCGGGCAGCAGCGACCTGCGCCAGGTTATCCGCGACGAGCGCCGCGTGGAGCTGGCCCTCGAAGGCCGCCGTGTATTCGACCTGCGCCGCTGGGCGCTGCTCGACAATCCGTCGCTCAAGAGCACGGGAGCCGCATACCTCACGACCCGCGCTACGGGTGCCCCCTTCCTCGACGATGGCAGTAACATCCAGTGCCAGAATGCCTACAACATGAAATACTGGTTCCCCATTCCGCAGAAGGAGCGTGACATCAACGCCAACCTGCCGCAGAACCCGGGATGGTAACAGCCAAGTTGTAAAGGAGATTAACTAACCAATCAAGAAAAACACATGAAAACCATATTGAAAAATATCATGTTGTTCGCCGCAGGAGCCCTCACCCTCGGGTTTACCGCCTGTGAGGAGGATGGCCAGGATCTGAATTTCAATATTCAGCCCGGCAACGAGCTCTACGCACCCGCGGACAATGCATCGGTCAATCTGGATCAGGGATTGAATACCAGTTTCGAATGGGCACCTTCCGTTGCCGAAGACGGCGGATACATCACTTACGAAGTGCTGTTCGACAAAGCGGACGGCGATTTCTCGGCACCGCTTGCCGTTAAGAACAGCCAGATGACCGGCTCCAAAGCCTCGCTGAGCATCTCGGCCAAAGAGCTGAACGAAGTGGCTGCCCTGGCGGGAATCGAGAATGCCAAGACCGGGCAGCTCAAATGGACGGTACGTGCCGGCAAGGGTTTGTTCGCCCAGACCTACACGCAGGCCAATGTGCTCACCGTTTCACGTATCAACCTGGTCGACCCGCTGCCGACGGCCGTTATGCTGAAGGGTGAAGCCGTGGAGGATGCCGCAGGCATCAAGCTGATCCCGGCGTACCTCGACGGCAAAGCAGTCGGTTCGGGTGTATACGAATGCTTCACGAAAATCTCGGAGGGCGAATTCACCGTAGTCGACGAACTGGATCGCTACTACTCGCTCAAGAGCAACGGCCGCATCAAGCATATCGTCGACGGCTCTTCGACCGCCAACACGCTGAAGGCCGGCATCTACTGGATCAAGATCGACTTCAGTGCGATGACCTACACCGCAGTTCAGGTCAGCATGATCGAATACTATGCCGCATCGTGGGCAGACAACTCGATGTCGACCGTCTACAAGACCCTCACCTACAAAGGGAAAGGCGTATGGGAGCTGCTCGACTACGATAACGAAATATCCGTCAACTCTTCCAACGATACGCGCCACCGCTTCAACATGACGACTGCCGACGGCAACAAATGGTTCCTCGGAACGACGTCCTCGCTGGGATCTTCCTACACGACCGACTATCTGAGGGTGTACATCTATACTTTCAACGATAACGATAAGGACTGGAACAAGACCTATAATTTCCTCGTTTCGGATTGCGGCCGTGATTTCGACTGCTACCTATACCTGAACGGAGACAACAAGGCAGGCGGATTCTGGCACGAATACATCTTCAAATAGCAACAAGATACCGGACGGTTCCTCCCTCCGGGGAGGGGCCACCCGGAACCTTTGCCGCGCAGTACGCAAGGCGGCACGCGCGGAAAGCTATTCGAAGCACGGATTCAGACACGGAACCGGAAACAAAACAGTATTGAATAAAAATTAAAATCAACCTATAAATTATGAGAAAATCTCTATTCAGATGGACTGTTGCCATGCTGACCCTTTCCGCAGCAGCCGTCTCGGGCGCCTGCTCGGAACAAGAATACGAGGATCTTACCAAGCCGGAAAAAGTAACGGGGAACACCCAGTACGCGCCCTACACGATCGATTGGACTGAGGCTGCGGACTCCTGCTCCACGGCTTTCATCGAGCGCTTCTACTGCAGTGAAAACCGCAATGGCTACGAAGGCGTGTTCTCGTACAGGGAATACAATGCGACCGGTAGTGCCAATTCCAACAACTACTGGCAGCAGGCACACGCCATGGCTGCCATGGTAGAGTACTACAACCGTATCAAGGCGACCGATGCCGAGGAGAAAGCCCGTATCGAGGGCTATTTCCAGAAATGGTACGATAAGCGCGGCAACAACTACGAAGGCAATCAGAACTGGCGCGGTTCGACGGGTTTCGGCAACGATTTCACCGACGACACCTGCTGGATCATTATCGCCTTGTTCCAGATGTACGACGCAACCGGCAACCAAACCTATTACGATGCAGCCAAACAGACCTGGGACGAGTGCGTATGGCCCCGTCACGAGTTGACGCAGTCCGGCTGGCTGCCTTGGAAATGGTCGGATCTGGGGCCCAACGAGTGCACGAACGGCCCTGCAGCCATCGCAGCCGCGACCCTGGCACAGTACAGCCGCGCAGCAGGCAACGAAGAGGCTGCCCAGGAATACATCGACCAGGCCTGCACCTGCTTCGATCAGAACATCGACGCGATGGCATCCGACGGCACGCTGGGTTCGACCCCGCTGAGCTACACGCAGGGTACCTGCATGGAAGCCGGCCGTCTGATCTGGAAACTGACCGGCGACACGGGCTACCTGCGCAAGGCCATCCAGGCGGGCCGCGGCCAGATGACCTCAACCCGCATGAACGAAGTTTACAACTATGAAATGGTATCGCGCGACGAGGGTACGGACGAGAACAACTCGATCTTCCACGCCGTGATGTTCCACTGGTTCACGCGCATGATCCTCGACACGGAAGTCGACTCGTTCGACGGCAAAATCCGCAAGGAGCTCTACGATTATCTCTATCGTCATGCCTCCTACTACTGGGCGACGATCGACAAGACGCCGGAAGGCTGGCCCGAGGCTTACTTCGGTGTGAAGTGCTACCAGCCCCGCTCGTCGATGAACGGCGACGTAGGCGGTTCGCTGGGTGCATATACCAGTGCTGCGCAGGCGATCGAATCCATGTGGATGATCAAGGATGTCAAGTTCTAACCCGTCAAAACCAACCGATTTATGAAGAAGATTATCATGATGCTGGTCGCCGGAGCCATGGCATGTGGCCTGGCCGCCTGCAGCGACGACGATACGACGCCTTCGGGCAATATCACCCCCGCGGATCAGCTTTACCTGCCGCGCAATAATGCGACGATCATGCTGGAGACCGGCAACACCACCCACTTCGAATGGGCGGTTTCCAAAGCGAGCAAGAACGGCTATATCACCTACGAACTGCTGTTCGACAAAGTAGACGGGGACTTCAGCCAGCCGCTTTATGTCCTCACCAGCGACAACAACGGTTACGAACCCTCGGCCAAGGTCGCAAGTTCTACTTTAAATACGGTCGCCACACTCGCAGGTGCAGACCTGGGCGAAACCGCCACCGTCAAATGGACGGTACGCGCCTGGTGCGGCCTCAACTCGGAGATTTACGGCAGCGAAGCCGGCGTACGCACGGTATCTCTCACCCGTATCAATTCCGTAGACCCGATGCCTTCGGAGATCAAGATTTCCGGAGGAATCACCGAGGAACAGAAGGAGCTCACCCTGTTCGCTGCCAGCGTCATCCACACGGCGAAAGGCAAGTACACGGATCAGCGCGAGGCCGGGGCTTACGAAATCTTTACGAAACTGACTGCCGGCGAACTGGTTATCACCGACGACCTCAACCGCCATTTCAGACTGGCCGAGAAGAACAGACTGGAACTCGTCAAGGACAACGAAGCGACGACTGCCGTAACTGTCGAACACGACGGCATTTACTGGCTCTACGTGAACTTCTCCAACATGACCTATAAGTTCAAGGAAATCTCGAAGGTCGAGCTCTTCATTTCCAACCCGGGCAACAAGGCCGAACTCACGTACGAAGGCAACGGCGTATGGGGCATTATGGACTACGCATGGAACGTCAAAGAGGGCGGTAACACGGACTCCCGCCACAAGTTCATCTGTACCTATGCCGACGGCTCGTCCGAGTTCTGGGGACATTTCGAAGACGACTGCCATGACTCGGAGAAGTCCGAGGCTGAAAAGAATCCGCTGTTCTACAACATTTTCCGCCATACATTCAACAACCAGTGGGATAACACTTGGAAAGTGAATGAAAAGGAAAGGGAAGGCTACGGAAAGAAAGTTTCGTTCTGGGTTCATATGAACAATACGGATGACGACCTCTTCCTGCTGGAGCGTTCGCTCGGAGTACCCCTCGCAGTCAACATGCAGGGTTCCGCCACCGAGAACCAGGAAGCCATCGCCCTGAACAAAGCCCTGCCTGTTTTGGTTGCGAAGGGAAGTGACGATCTGAATGTCGGCCGTGAAGCGAGCATTTTCGAATGCTTCACGCAATTGTCTTCGGGTGATTTCAGCATTACCGACGACAAAGGCCGCTACTACAAGCTCGACGCAAGCAACATGACCTTCGCCATCGCTGAAAACCCGGCAACGAACACCGTTTCGAAAGCCGGTATCTACTGGGTCGCCCTGGATTTCAACACCATGACCTACAAGATGCGCGAAATCGAGAAAGTGGAACTCTGGAACAAGCCCTGGTTCGGACATGATGTACCCGATACGGCAGAGATGACCTATCAGGGGCAGGGCGAATGGAGTATTTCCGATTATGCATGGGTCGTTTCGCATGAAGACGGAAGAAAGGACACCCGCTACTATTTCATCTGCACCTATGTCGACGGCTTCAAGGAGCGTTGGGCGTATTACAGCGACGACTGCCGGGAGCCCCAGAACAGCAACCCCGGAAATTATCCGAATTTCTACAATATCTACCGCTTCGACCACTCGAAGTTGGAAGAATGGGATGATTCATGGAAAACGCTGAACGACTCGGAAGGCGTAGGCAAAAAGGCGACGTTCCATATCTACATGAACAATACGTACGCTGCAGACTACAAGCACACGCGCTCGTTCAAATAACAGCACAAACCGATAAGGATAGCATCCTTATACAGAAAAGAAACGGTCGACAGAAACAGTCGGCCGTTTCTTTTTACAGTATCCCCGGTCAAACGAGCTATCCGGATAAATATATTACTTTTGCACCTATGAAACCATCCGAAGAACTGAAGGCCTACATCGAGGCCGAGATCATTCCCCGCTACGGGGCGTTCGATGCGGCACACCGCACCGACCATGTGCGCACGGTCATTGCGCAGAGCCTCGTGCTTGCCGGGCATTACGAGGTGGATGCCGACATGGTCTACGCGATCGCAGCCTACCACGACACGGGGCTGGCATACGGACGGGAGTCGCACCATATCCGCTCGGCCGAAATACTCCTCGCCGACACCTTCATGCGGCAGCGGTTCACAGAGGAACAGATGGCCGTGATGCGCGACGCCATCGAAGACCACCGGGCCTCGTCCGACCACGCCCCGCGCACGATTTACGGACGGATCGTAGCCGAGGCTGACCGCTGCATCGATCCCGAAACCGTAATCCGCCGCACGATACAATACGGGCTGGCACACTACCCTGCGCTCAGCCGCGAGGGGCAGTCCGACCGTTGCGTGGAACACCTGCAACGGAAATATGCCGAAGGCGGTTACCTGCGGCTCTGGATACCCGAATCGGACAACGCCCGCAAACTGGCGGAACTGCGTGCGCTGATTCGCGACACGGCACGGCTGCGCGAAGCCTTCGGGCGGATTTACGAAGAGATATACCGGAGCTGATCCCCGGGGACGGAATACCGTATTACGATTCCGGAAACAGCAGGCATCGGGTACGAAACCCCACCTGTAACGGCACACAGCAAGGCAAAACGAAGAGAGAAAGGAAGAGACCCATACCGGCGGATCCCTTCAAACGCAATATTCCCCGAAGACCTCAGCAGATCTCCGGGGAATATTTTACATGCGGCTGCCCGCAAAGGTTATTCGGCATCGTGCGGAAAATATTTCATATACTGCACGCGCTGGTACACGTCGCTTTCGGCGTTGCCGTAATCCATCCTGCCGCGGAACTCGCCCAGCGACTCGAAACCGTGGCGCTCGGCCCACTGGTCGATGAACCGGTTGATGTCGGCAATGACCCCGAAGCCCTTCTCGTGGATCGCCGAGCAGACCTGCACCGCATTGGCACCGCACAACAATGCCTTGACGGCAGCCTCGCCGTCGTGCACGCCCGTCGATACGGCGACATCGAGCTGCGGCAGGGCCGTAGAGCAAAGCGCCACGCTGCGCAGGACATTGCGCAATTCCGCAGGTTCGCTGAACGGGTTGCCGTTGACGAACGCCATGCGCTCCACGTCGATATCGGGTTCGAAGAAGCGGTTGAACAACACCACACCCCGCGCCCCGCGCGCCAGCAGAGAATCGGCGACGGCAAGCACATTGGTCAGGCGCATCGGCAGTTTCACCGACACCGGGATCTTCACGGCAGCCGCCACGCGGCGCACGACATCGGCGTAGTCCTGCTCCAACTCCTGCGCCGTACGGTGGCGGTCGGTCGGTTGCAGGAAGATGTTCAGTTCCAGGGCTGCGGCCCCCGCAGCCTCCATGGCCACGGCGTAGTCCGTCCATCCGTCATCCGCCGCGATGCAGTTGATGCTGGCGATGACGGGTACCCCTGTCGTACGGGCATCGGAGACGAGTTTGAGAAACTCACCCTTATACGCATCGCCGAGGTAACGTTCGAGGTATTCACCCGAATCGCCCATGCCCTGCGACGGATAGTCCAGCGCGGCGGCATGACGGATGATCTGCTCCTCGAAGATGGATTTCAGGACGACAGCGCCCGCGCCGTTCGCTACGCATTGTCCGATATTGGCCACAGTCGCCGTATAGGGCGAACTGCTGACCACGACGGGACTCGAAAGGTCGAGTCCGAGGTATTTTGCTTTCATATCACAGAATTACATTAATTTTCAAAACATTCCCGAACCGGGCAGGCCGGAGTGCAATCCGGCCGGGCAGGTTAAACGAACGGGATCTTCACCACCTCGGCACGCAGGGGCTTCTCGCGGATAACGACGGCGATTTCCGTGCCCGGCTTGGCGTATTCGGGCTTCACGTAGCCCAGGCCGAAGCCAACCTTCAGGCAGGGCGACATCGTACCCGACGTAACATGGCCGATCTCCCCGCCACCGGCCGCAGCGATCGTGTAACCGTGACGCGGGATTCCGCGGTCGATCATCCGGAACCCGACAAGCTTGCGCGTAACCCCCTCGGCCTTTTGTTTTTCCATCAGCGCCCGGTCGATAAAATCCTTTCCTTCGGCGAATTTGGTAATCCAGCCCAGGCCGCCTTCGATGGGCGATGTGGTGTCGTCGATGTCGTTGCCGTAGAGGCAGAAGCCTTTTTCCAGGCGCAGCGTATCGCGGGCCCCGAGGCCGATGTTCTTCAGCCCGTACTCCCCGCCGGCCTCCCAGAGCGCCTTCCAGAGTTTGTCGCCGTCCTCGTTGGCCGCATAGATCTCGCAGCCGCCCGATCCGGTATAACCCGTAATCGAAAGGATGGCATCACAGCCGGCGACCTTCATCTTTTTAAAGGTATAGTATTCCATATCCTCGACCGGCTCCGCGCACATTTTCTGCACGACCTTCATCGCCAGGGGCCCCTGTACGGCCAGCTGGCAGATTTCGTCCGAAGCGTTGTAAAGCTCCTTGCCGTGGCCGGCCTCCATGCCGAACGCCCGGCCCTGCTCGCAGATGTGCTTCCAGTCCTTTTCGATATTGGCGGCGTTGACACAGAGCATATAGGTTTCGGCATCGACACGGTAGACGAGGATGTCGTCCACGATGCCGCCGTGCCCGTTGGGCATACACGAATACTGCACCTTGCCGTCGAAGAGTTTCGACACGTCGTTGGTAGTGATGCGTTGCAGCAGGTCGAGCGCCTTGGGGCCCTTGACCCAGATTTCGCCCATGTGGCTCACGTCGAAGACACCGGCGCCGTTGCGTACGGCCATGTGCTCGTCGTTGATCCCCGTGAACTCGATCGGCATATTATATCCCGCGAATTCGGCCATCTTGGCCCCCGCGGCAATGTGGTACTTGGTAAATGCTGTGGTTTTCATATAGGTACGGTTTTAGGTTTTACTCGCGGCGTTTCACCCCCAGGCGCGGACAGCGGTGGAACTCCTTCGTCCGGTCGAAGAGGTAACGGTAGGTGGTGTGTATCTTATGGCGCGTAGCGCAGACATAAGTCTCGATCATACGGTTCATTACGGGGTTGAAATCGCCGATCCAGGCCAGCTCGAGTGTCTTGTAGCGGCTCTGCGTCTCCATCATGAAGTGCCAGTAACGCGCCATGATGGCCGACTCCACACCCTTGCCGTGGAATTCGGGGGCGATGCCGAAGATGATGCCGAAGATACGGTCGCAGGATTTACGGACTTTCAGCTCCCACATCAGGCGGAGCTTCTGGATCAGCCCGAATTTGCCGTTGAACTTCCCGATGATGCGGTTCAGGTCGGGCACGGTGATGAAGAACCCGATCGGTTCGTCGTTGAAATAGGCGAAAAAGATGATGTCGGGGTCGATAATCGGCTTCATAGCCTTCATCATCTGCATCGCTTCCTCCTGCGCCATGGGTCTGACACCCGAAAAGAGCGCCCACGCCTTGTTGTAAACCAGCCGGAAATTCTCGGCGGCGTCCTCCAGGTTGTTCATGTCGATATTCTCGACATGATACCCCGGCGTAGAGAGGAGCCTTTCGGCGCGGTCGAAAATCCGTTCGCTGGCCTCCGAGACATTGGCACGCCAGATAAAGCTGTGCTGGTTGAAATAGTTTTTGAAGCCGTAATTCTCGAACAGCTCCTTATAATAAGGCGGGTTATAGGGATTCTTGTAGAGCGGCTGGAATTCGTAGCCTTCGACCAGCAGTCCCCACCAGTCGCGCCGCTGCCCGAAGTTGATCGGCCCGTCCATCGCCTCCATGCCGCGGCTGGCGAGCCACATGCGCGAAGCATCGAACATCATGTCGGCGACCTGCTGGTCGTCGATCGCCTCGAAGAAGCCGCAGCCGCCCGTGGGCTGTTCCTCGATGGCCGCCTTTTCGCGGTTGTAAAACGCCGCGATACGCCCCACGACCTCGCCGGCCTTGTTGCGCACCACCCAGCGGACGGCTTCACCGTCGGCGAAAAGTTCGTTTTGTGCCGGATCGAAGACCTCGGTTATGTCCTGATCCAGCGGGCAGACCCAGTTGCGGTTGCCCTTGTAAATCTTCTTGGGTAAATCGAGCCATTCACGCTCCTGTGCGGAGGTTGTGACTTCCTGAAGGATATATTTGTCCGTATTCATTGCGAATCGTTTTTTTATCAGAACAAAGATAGAAATAAAAAACGAAAATCGCGCAGGCCCTGCCGGAAAGTCGCTGACAGGCAAAAGAAAGCCCCTGTAAATAAACCCCGTTCCGCTTGCGCGCGATGAAAAATATGCCTACATTTGTTTGTTATTGCGTCTTCAAATCCCACTACACCATGACGACATCCAGCTACAATGAATTCGGATGGCGCGACGCCCAGCCGATGTTCTACCACAAACTGCTCGGCAAATACATCGAGCGGTTACTGCCCACGGACGGTTCGCCGATTCTGGATGTAGGCTGCGGAAACGGTTACTTCGCCAATTACCTGGCTGGGAAAGGCTATTGCGTCTACGGCATCGACGCATCCGAACAAGGCATAGCGATCGCCAACAGGATGAAGGGAGGGGGAAATTCGAACCGGTTTTTCGTCTGTGATGTAACCTCGGGCAAACTCCCGCCCGAACTGCGCGGCATTCCCTTCAAAACAGTGATTTCGATGGAAGTCATCGAACACCTCTACCAACCGCGGGCATTCGTATTGTTCATCCGCAGCATCCTCGAAGCCAGCGGCGGAGGCCAGTTCATCGTCACCACGCCCTACCACGGCTACCTGAAGAACCTCACCATCGCCTTGGCCAACAAAATGGATCACCACCTGAGCGCCCTGTGGGAAGGCGGCCACATCAAGTTCTGGTCGCGCCGGACACTCGCCATCCTGCTCAGGGAGGCGGGATACCATCACCTGGCCTTCACGGGCGCCGGACGCATACCCTACCTCTGGCGCCACATGGTTTTCAGCGCCAGGGTCTGAACCCGGACGCCCCCGGCAACACCCCTCGTCCGCCGGCAATACCTGCCGGCGGAAAGTTTCTTTTTCCCAGTTGGCGATTTTTTCCTATTTTTGTTGAAATAAACGAAGTCGCGATGAACAAGAATCTCGAAGAATACCTGCCGGACGGGAACAAGGCCCAGTACCGGTTCATGAAATACCGAATCCACAAGATCCTGCTGGTCTGCTGCAGCTACGACGGGTATATCCTCGAGGAGGACGGACACATCGAATCGCAGATCAACCAGGAATACCTCGACCTGAACATGTCGAACCCGCCGTCGTTCACGCGCGTGAGCTCCACACGCGAAGCGTTGGAGCTGCTCGGCCGCGACGACTCGTTCGACTTCATCCTGACGATGTACAACGTCGGGGAGCTGGACGTATTCTCGTTTGCCAAGATCGTCAAGGAACGCCACGCCCAGATCCCGGTCGCGCTGCTCACCTCCTTCTCGAAGGACATCTACCGCCGTTTGGAGGAGCAGGATCGCTCGGGGCTCGACTACATCTTCGGCTGGCACGGCAATACCGACCTGATCATGGCCATCATCAAGCTGGTCGAGGATAAAATGAACGCCGAGGAGGACATCACCGACGGCGGCGTGCAGGCCATCCTGCTCGTCGAGGACTCGATACGTTTCTACTCGACCTACCTGCCCGAGCTCTACAAGCTGATCCTGCTGCAGAACACCGAATTCCTCAAGGACGCCTTCAACGAGCAACAGCAGATTCTGCGCAAGCGTGCCCGGCCGAAAATCCTGCTGGCCACCAATTACGAGGAGGCCGTGGAACTCTACGACCGTTACAAGAAGAACATCCTGGGCGTGATCTCCGACGTTGGGTTCGTGTTGCACCGCAACGACCCGCCCGAGAGCGAGAAACGCGACGCGGGCATCGACCTCTGCCGCCGCATCAAGGCCGACAACCCGCTGATGCCCGTCCTGCTGCAATCGTCGCAGACCGAGTTCGAGGTACAGGCCCGCCAGCTCGGAGCGGGGTTCATCGCCAAGAATTCCAAAACGCTGCTCACGCAGTTGCACGAATATATCGACAAGGAGTTCGCCTTCGGCGAATTCCTCTTCAAAGACCCCGACACGGGTGCCGTCATCGGCAAGGCCAAAGACCTGGTGCAGATGCAGGAGATGATCGCCACGATCCCCGACAAGGCATTCGAATATCACACGTCGCAAAACCACCTTTCGAAATGGCTCTATTCCCGGGGGCTGTTCCCGCTGGCGGCGGCGATCCGCCGGGGCAACAAGAGCCAGTTCGCTTCGACCCAGGAACATCGCCAGCGCATCGTCAACCTCATCAAGGATTACCGCACGCTGCTCGGCCAGGGCGTAGTAGCGCGTTTCGACCCGGAAACTTACAGCGACGCGGTGGCCTTCGCACGCATCGGCGAGGGCTCGCTCGGCGGCAAGGCCCGCGGGCTGGCCTTCATGAATTCGATGATCCTCAAGCACCGGCTCTACGACAAGCACGCCAACGTGCGCATCATGATTCCCCGCTCGGTGGTCATCGCCACGGACTATTTCGACGACTTCATCCGCCTCAACGGCCTCAAATACATCATTTCGCAGGAGTTCTCGGACGAGGAGATACTCTCGGAATTCGTCAGTTCGACGGTTCCGGCCAAGTTGCAGCAGGAGCTGAAGGCCTACATCCAGACCGTCCGCACGCCGCTGGCCGTACGTTCGTCGTCGAAGTTGGAAGATTCGCACTACCAGCCCTTCGCAGGCATCTATTCCACCTACATGATCCCCTACGTGGACAACGGGGATCAGATGCTCCGACTGCTGCTCAAGGCTGTCAAGAGCGTCTACGCCTCGGTCTATTTCGCCACGTCGAGGGCTTACCTCTCCTCGTCGCAAAACCTGATCTCGGAGGAAAAAATGGCCGTCATCATCCAGGAGGTATGCGGCACCGAGCAGGACGGCCTCTTCTTCCCGACCTTCTCGGGCGTGGCCCGGTCGATCAACTACTACCCCATCGGCGACGAGGCCCCGGCCGACGGCGTCTGCAACATCGCCATGGGGCTGGGCAAACTGGTCGTCGACGGCGACCGTACGCTGCGCTTCTCGCCCCGCTACCCGCAGAAGGTACTCCAGACCTCGACCCCCGAACTGGCGCTGCGCGACACGCAGAACGAAGTGCTGGCGCTGAGCCTCAAGCCCGAAGAGTTCCGCACGTCGATCGACGACGCGGTGAACCTGCACAGGCTGGACATCGCACAGATCGCCGGCCTGCGCAACGCACGGTTCGTCTGCTCGGTATGGGATCGGGAGAACGAACGCATCTCGGACAGCCCGTTCGACCGGGGACGCAAAGTAATCACATTCAACAACATACTAAAATACAACACCTTCCCGCTCGCGGACATCATCGGCGATATCCTGAGGCTGGGGGCCGAGGAGATGCGCTGCCCCGTAGAGGTCGAATTCGCCGTCAATATGGACGTACAGGCCGGAGAACAACAGATATTCAACCTGCTCCAGATCCGCCCGATCATCGACAACCAGGACAACCGCCCGATCGACTGGAGCAAGGTGGACGTTTCCGACGCGCTGGTATACGGCCAGAACGCGCTCGGGATCGGCATGATGGGCGACATCGCGGACATCATCTACATCAAGGGCGACACGTTCGACTCGCTCTCGACCGAAAAGATCGCCGAAGAGCTGCTCGAATTCAACAACCGTATGCAGGATGAAAAACGCTCCTACATCCTCGTCGGCCCCGGCCGCTGGGGCTCTTCCGACCCGTTTCTGGGCGTCCCCGTGAAATGGAACCACATCTCGGAAGCGAAGGTGATCGTCGAATGCGGCATCGAGAAGTTCGAGGTCGAACCGTCGCAGGGCACGCATTTTTTCCAGAACGTCACCTCGCTGGGCGTGGGTTACCTGACGATCAATCCCTTCCGCGGCGACGGTATTTTCCGCGAAGGGGAACTCGACGGCCGCCGCGCGGTCTACGAAGGGACGTTCCTGCGGCAGGTGCGCTTCGAAAAACCCCTGTGGGTCTGCATCGACGGGCGCTCGAACAAGGGTATCGTCAAGGAAGAGGGCGATAAATAATAATTCCGCGGAAAAATTCGTCCCGAAGTTACAATTTATAAGAAATAATATTATATTTGTAATAAAGAAACAACCTTTTAAAACTTCAGGCAATATGGACGTAAACAAATTGATGGCGGAACTTGAGCGCAAGCACCCCGGCGAAAGCGAATACCTGCAAGCCGTGCGCGAAGTTCTCATGACGGTAGAGGAGGCTTACAACCAGCATCCGGAATTCGAGGCCAACCGCATTGCAGAACGCATCGTGGAGCCTGACCGTATCTTCACCTTCAAGGTGGTCTGGGTCGATGACAAGGGCGATGTCCAGGTCAACCTCGGGTACCGCATCCAGTTCAACAACGCAATCGGCCCCTACAAGGGCGGCCTGCGTTTCCATCCCTCGGTGAATCCCTCGATCCTGAAATTCCTCGGTTTCGAGCAGATTTTCAAGAATGCGCTGACGACGCTGCCCATGGGCGGTGCCAAAGGCGGCTCGGATTTCAACCCCAAGGGCAAATCCGACCGTGAGGTAATGCGTTTCTGCCAGGCCTTCATGGTCGAGCTGTGGCGCCATATCGGCCCCGAGACCGACGTCCCGGCGGGCGACATCGGCGTGGGCGGCCGCGAAATCGGATACCTCTACGGCATGTACCGTAAACTGGCACGCGAGAACACGGGCGTACTGACCGGCAAGGGCATGACCTACGGCGGTTCGCTGATCCGTCCCGAGGCCACGGGGTTCGGTGCTGTTTATTTCCTGCGCCAGATGCTCGAAAAAGCCGGCATGGACATCAAGGGCCAGACCATCGCCATCTCGGGCTTCGGCAACGTGGCATGGGGCGCTGCGACGAAGGCTACGGAGCTGGGCGCCAAGGTGGTGACAATTTCGGGCCCCGACGGCTACATCTACGACCCCGCAGGCCTCGACGCCGAAAAGATCGCCTATATGCTCCACCTCCGCGCATCGAACAACGACGTCGTGGAACCCTATGCCAAGAAATTCCCCGGTTCGCAGTTCTTCGCGGGCAAGAAACCGTGGGAGGTCAAGGTCGACATCGCCATGCCGTGCGCCACGCAGAACGAGCTCGACGGCGAGGATGCCCGCAAACTGCTGGCCAACGGCGTGAAGGTCGTGGCAGAAGTTTCGAACATGGGCTGCCGTCCCGAGGCTATCGACGCATTCATCGCGGCGAAGATTCCCTATGGCCCGGGCAAGGCCGTGAACGCCGGCGGCGTCGCCACGTCGGGTCTGGAAATGACGCAGAACGCCCAGAAACTCAACTGGACGGCCGAGGAGGTCGATGCCAAGCTGCACCAGATCATGTCGTCGATCCACCACGCATGCCTCGAATACGGCACCGAGAAGGACGGTTACATCAACTATATGAAGGGCGCCAATATCGCCGGCTTCATGAAGGTTGCCAAGTCGATGGTCGAACAGGGTGTCCTGTAAAAACCGACCGTAATACACAGAGAAGCGGGCTCCCGGAAAGAGGGGCCCGCTTTTTATTCGGGGACGGGATCCTGAAACCGGGGACTCCCTCCTAAAATACGGCACATGCAGCCAGTGAAAACGTCAGCATATGCAACCGCTGGCGGGAATCCTTCGCAAAAGGCGGCGCCATGTCGTAGTCGGTCGAGAAGCGGATCCCGAAATTCCGGGAGGCAAGGTAGGTGGAAGAGATGCCGGTCGCGAGCACAAAGCCGCCACGATCACCCAATTTCTGCAAATCCGTGTTACACGATTTATAGTATCCGTACCCGCCGAGCAGTTTCGACCCGACCAGCCACCGGACGGAAAGCGGATAGGACAGGTAAAGGCCGGCAGCCGCCGAGCCGCTCTCCAGATTATCGTCCTGCGGCACACCATTGACGGTCATCTCGAGGTTCGTCACGGCAAAACGCCCGCCCACGCCGACATAGGGCGAGGCGAACCATGCCCCCTGCGCCCCGACCGTAGGCCCGGCCTTGAACGAAGTCCTCATCCCCGGGTACGGCAAATAGGAGCCGGGCGAAGTGGTCACACCGACCGTAAAACTGAGGAACGAAGGCCGGCGGAAGCGGTCGTACACGAGTTGGGTCTCGCCGACATGCAGCCCTTTGTCCTTGAATATCAGGTCTGCGAGGAAATAGCCAAACTCCGTGGCGAGGATACCGATACCGGCGCCGACCATCACGTCGCTCATCCAGTGGCGGTTATTGAGCTGGCGCGTAACGCCGGTGACCGTCGCCACGGTATAGGCCCCGATGCTGTACCACGGGCTGCGGTGCCCGTACTCCTTGTGGAGCATCGTCGCCGTCATGAAAACCGTGGCCGTATGCCCCGAGGGAAACGAATTGCGGGTAGAGCCGTCGGGACGCATCACACGGAACGAATATTTCAGCGAATTGACCGCTGCGGCCATCAGCCCCACCGAGAACGCATCCGAGACGAGCATGCGGCCCCAGGAGCTGCGCCCCTTGACGCCGAAAGCCTTCAAGCCGAGCATCACGGCAGCGGGTGCATATTGCAGGTAGTCGTCGTAATCGTGGTGGAACGACTTTACGTAGCCGTTGCGCAGTCGCCGGAAATCGGTGTCGTAAACCGACATCACGGCACCGCCCACGATCAGCGGAGCCGCAATGAAGGTCATGCGGTAGCCCTTCGTGGAGGTGCGCCGGTCGATATAACGGGCGAAACCGCCCTCATCGGCAGCCGGGACAAGACAAACCTTCCCGAGGCTGTCTGTGATTTGTGCCGATACGGTGACAGACGCAACCACCGCCAGCAAGCAGCAACAAAAGAATTTCTTCATATGTGGGATCGGGGTGGGTCAACGCTTGCGGCCTATGGCCCGGACGATCTCGCCGCCGATTGCAATCAGCGACGTACTGCCGATGATGACTGCCCACTCCCGCCATGCCAGCGGTTCGGTTCGGAAAACCTCGCCGCCGAATTCGACGATGAGTACCTGCCCCACGGCGATGGCCAACAGGATCAGGAAGAATTCACGGCACCCGCGCAGGCAGGAAAAGACCGAATGGCGTGTTTCGAAACCCTTGGCGTTGAACATATTCCAGAATTGCAGGAATACGAACGTCGAGAAGAAGACCGTCAGCTGGCGCACGGTCAGCCCGCCGGTCGTGATCGTCCACCAGAACAGCATGCCCAGCAATACCGCGACCATGATAATGCCGCACGTGAAAAGCGTGCGCGCCATGGCGCGCGTAATGATGAATTCATTGCGCGGACGGGGTTTTTCGAGCATCACCTCGGGGTTCGGCGGCAGCGAGGCCATGGCCATCGCGGCGAAGGTATCCATGATGATGTTCACCCACAGGATTTGCACCACCGTAAGCGGCATGTCCGTACCGAACACGGCACCGACGAAGCAGATCAGGATCGCCGCGAAGTTGATCGTGAGCTGGAACAGTACGAAACGCTGGATATTGCGGTATAGCGAGCGTCCCCACATCACAGCCGTGGCGATCGAAGCGAACGAGTCGTCGAGCAGCGTGATATCGCTGGCATCCTTGGCCACCGACGTCCCGGAACCCATCGAAAGCCCGACATTGGCGAAATTCAGCGCCGGGGCGTCGTTCGTACCGTCGCCCGTGACGGCCACCACCTCGCCGCACTGTTGCAACAGGCGCACGAGCCGCTGTTTGTCGAGCGGCCGGGCACGCGACATGATCTTCAGTTCCTGTACGCGGCCGAGCAGCTCCTCGTCGCTCATCGCGGCGAATTCCGTACCGGTCATGTGGTTGCGGTCGGTATCCCGGGCGTCGTTCCACAGGCCGATCTGGCGGGCGATCTCACGCGCCGTAGCCGGGGTGTCGCCCGTGACGATCTTGACGTCGATCCCCGCCTTCAGGCAACGCCCGACGGCTTCGGGGACATCCTCGCGCACGGGGTCGGAAATCGCTGCGACGCCCGCAAAATGAAGCTGCGCCGCGGCGACAGCCCGCTGACAATCGTCCTCGGCCGTCTCAGCCCATGCCACGGCCAGCGTACGCATCGCCCGCCCCTGGAACCCGAGCAGCTGTTCCGCCACCTGCTCGTCTTTCCCGTCCGGCGCACACATCGCACGCACGATTTCGGGCGCACCCTTCACGCAAACGATCCGGCGGCCCGAAATACCGCTCTGGATAATCGTCGCCATATACTTGCGCTCGGTGGAGAAGGTCAGCCGGTCGACGATCTTCGCGCCCGCACGCAGAGGTTCGTAGTCCTCGCCCTGCGCGTGCAGCCATTCGAGCAGCGCCCCTTCGGTCGGATTGCCGATCACGGCACCCGAAACATCGAGGAAGGCCGTCGAATTGGCGGCTACGATCTCGGCGAAATCGTGCATCGGCAGCGCGTCGTAGCGCACCAACTCCTGCACGTGCATCCGGTTCTGAGTCAGCGTACCGGTCTTGTCGGTACAAATCACCGTCACCGCCCCCATCGTTTCGCAGGCATGCATGCGCCGCACGAGGTTATTGGTCTTGAGCATCCGCCGCATGGACATGGCCAGCGACAGCGTAATGCTCATGGGCAACCCTTCGGGAACGGCCATCACGATGATCGCCACCGAAACCATGAAGATGTGCAGCACGTGCTGCGAGATGGCGAGCCAGTCGCCTTCGAGCAACCCGTTGATGAAGATCGCCTTGCCGAGCATGACGCAGAAAATAGCGATGGAAAGCACGATGCCTGCACGGCCGATCAGTTTCGAAAGGCGTGTCAGCTGGCGGTTGAGCGGCGTCTGCTCTTCGCTCTGGACGGTCGCCTGTTCGGTAACGCGCCCGGCTTCGGTCGCATCGCCCACGGCCGTCGAGACCATCACGCCGTAACCGTCGGCGACCGTAGTGCCGCGCAGCACGACGTTCGACGGATAGGTGGCATCGGGGTCGAAATGCGCCTCGTCCACCGTTTTGTCAACTTCCAGTTCGCCCGTGAGCGTGGATTCGTTGATCCTCAGCGACACGGCCTCGACCAACTCGCCGTCGACAGGCACCGTCTCGCCGCTCTCGATGTAGACCACGTCCCCGACCACGACGTCGCGGCGCGGGACTTCGTGCATCGCACCGTCGCGCATCACCTTGACCGGAATATCGTCGTTGACCTGGTTCAGCCGCCGGAAACGCCGCATGGCATCCCACTCGAACCAGAAACCGACGCAAGTGGCTAAAATAATCGCACAGATAATACCGATGGACTCGGTGAAATCCTTATGCACGAAACCGATGGCGAGCGAGAGCACCGCAGCCAGCAGAAGGATGCGGATGATCGGGTCGCGGAACTTATCGGCCAGCAGTTTACATACCGAATCGTCCTTCGGCGGCGTAATGACATTGTCGCCGTGCTGCCGTCTGCTCTCGGCGACCTCGTTCGGAGACAAACCCCGGGGATTGTAACGGATCATGTGTGTCAGAATTTATTATTCAGGGAGAATTGCCGCGTCGACGCATCGAGCCGTACGGCAATGAACAACAGTATTGTAAAGGCAATGAGCGACGAGCCGCCATAGCTCATGAACGGCAGCGGGATCCCCATGACGGGCATCAGCCCGATGGTCATCCCCACGTTCACCAGCACATGGAACAGCAGGATGGCCGCCACGCAATAGCAGTAAATGCGGCCGAAAGGTTCCTGCTGCCGCTCGCCCATGCGCATCAGGCGCAGGATCAGCAGGCACAGCAGCGCCAGCACGACCATCGTCCCCACAAAGCCCCACTCTTCGCCCACGGTACAGAAGATGAAGTCGGTATGCCGCTCGGGCACGAACCCGTACTTGATCTGCGTACCCTGCAGAAAGCCCTTTCCCAGAAAGCCGCCGGAGCCGATGGCGATCTTCGACTGGTTGACGTTGTAGTCCGTCCCCAGCGGGTCGCTGATGATGCCCAGGAAGCTCAGGATACGGTCTTGCTGGTGGGGTTTGAGGATCGAATTGAAAATATAGTTGGTCGTAGGCAGGAAAACCACCGTGCAAAGGAACAGCCCGACCGTAATGAAGATATTGTTCAGGTTGGTGCGGTAGGCATAAACCACCACCCAGACCAGCGACAGCAGCGTCACGGTCAAGAGGCAGGCATGCAGATCCATGAAGCCCGGCGCGACAAGCCCCATCGCCATGCAGAGCAGGATGCTCCCCAGGGCCAGTGCGGCAAGGTAAACGAGGCATTGGCGCCAGTGGCCGTTCATCATCGCCTGCGAAAGGGTGCAGACCAGAATGATCGACACGAGCATCGTCATGGGCGAAAGCAGGAACGAGAAGATGAACAGCGCGGCGATCAGCAGCGCCGGGATGCAGAGCCACTTGTTGAGCCCTTCGCGGTAGAGCACGAAGAGGAACGACCCGAGCACGATGCCCGAACCGGTATCGTTCTGCAGGATGATGATAAACAGCGGGACGCAGATCACCATCCCGACCTTGAACAGGTCGCCCGGCCGGTTGATCGAGAACGAATAGGCGCTCATCACGCGGGCGAGCGCCAATGCCGTAGCGATCTTCACGAACTCGACCGGCTGCATGCGGAACGACCCGAACTCGAACCACGCCTTGGCTCCGTTGACCTCCCGGCCGAACAGCAACGCACCGACCAACAGCGCAAGGCCCGCGAAATAGGCCGGGTAAGCGAACATATGGTAAAACCGGTCGTCGAGCAACAGCACGACGACCGCCGTAGTCCATGCCACGCCGATCCACATCAGCTGTTTCATGTAGAAGTGCGAAAAGGAGAAGACATCGGCCGTACCCTCGTCGTACGAGGCCGAAGTGATCGACACCCACCCCGCCATCACGATCAGGACATAGAGCAGGACTGTCCAGAGGTCGACACCGTAGAAGATACTGTTATGGCGGTTAGCGGTCATACGCGGGGTAATTTATGGTCATGTTCCTGACATAATCCAGCAATACCGGGCGGCGGATCGTATCCGTCAGGTAATACTCTTCCAGCAGGCTGGCGATGGGCAGCGCCGCCGAGGCGCCGAACCCGCCGTTCTCGACATAGACCGAAATGGCGATCTTCGGGTTGTCCTTCGGTGCGAACGACAGGAAGGTCGAGTGGTCGCGCCCGCGGGGGTTCTCGGCCGTACCGGTCTTACCGCAGACATCGAGCCCTTCGAGCCGGGCCAGCATCGACGTGCCGCCGACGTTGACGCCCCGCCACATGCCCTCGACGATCGGCTCGAAATGCCTGGGGTCGACTTTCGTATAATGGCGCTCGTAGAAACGGCGGTCAAGCGAATCCCGCCCCTCGACCTTCTTGACGATATGCGGGATGTAGTAATAACCGCGGTTGGCGACGATGGCCGCGAGGTTGGCCAGCTGCAACGGCGTGCAGCCCAGCGCATCCTGCCCGATGGCGAGCGAAATGACCGTCAGCGAATTCCACGACCCGCGGTACTGGCGGTCGTACCAGCCCCGGTCGGGGACATACCCGTCGCGCTCGTCGAGGAAGTCGGAACCCAGCTTGCGGCCGAAACCGAAGCTCTCGACATACTCTTTCCAGGCATCGTACCCTTCCTTGACGTTCCCGTATTTGGGATTGTCCAGGATATCGCGGAAGACATAGCAGAAATAGGCATTGCAAGAAGTCGCCACGGCAAAACGCAGGTCGAGCGGCGAAGCGTGCGAATGGCACTTCATACGCCGTCGCCCCGCCTGGTAGCCCTCGTGGCAGACATGCAGATCCGACGGCCGGAGTACCCCTTCCTGCAAACCGATCAGGCCCTGCACCAGCTTGAAGGTCGAACCCGGCGGGTATTTGGCCCTCACGGCACGGTTATACAACGGCTGGCGTTTGTTGCCCAGCATCTTCATGTAATTGTTGCCGCGCTCGCGCCCCACCAGCTCGTCGGGATCGTACGTCGGCGAGGAAACCATCATCAGGATCTCCCCCGTGGAAGGTTCGATCGCCACGGCCGCCCCGACCTTGCCGCGCATGAGTTCTTCGCCCAGCAGTTGCAGGCGGGCGTCGATGGTGCTGACGATATATTTGCCGGGCTCGGGCAGCGAATCGTAAACGCCGTTCATGTAGGAGCCCTTGATGGCCCCGTGGGTGTCGATCTCCTGGATCTTCACCCCCTTCGTTCCCCTCAGCAACGGTTCGTAGGCCGACTCCACGCCGCCCATGCCCACATAATCGCCGATCTTATATTCGGGATTCCGCTTGAGGTAATCGGCATTCACCTCGCTCACATACCCCAGCAGGTTACCGCCGATTTTACGCGGATAACGGCGGACGGTGCGGTAAACCGTATAGAAACCGCGGAAATTGCACTCGTCGAAACGGAGTTTGTCCTCTTTCGAAATGTAGTTGGTCACGACGCGGGGCGCACGGGGGCGCATCCGGGCATTGGCCAGCTCTTTTTCGAGTTTCCCGCGCGAAAGCCCCAGCACGTCGCACATGCGCAGCGTATCGAACCCATGCTTGTCGATCTCGCTGTAAATCACCATCAGGTCGTAGCACTCGCGGCTCTGAACCAGGTATTCGCCGTTACGGTCGAACACCTCGCCGCGCGGCGGGTACTGCACCACATGGCGCAGCACATTGGCCTTGGCCAGTTCATTGTATTTCGAATCGACAAGCTGGATATAGGCCAGGCGGCCGGCGATCAGCAGGAAGATGAAAAGCACCACCCCCTGCAAGGTACGCATCCGCACGAAGCCCTCGGAACTTTTCATATGCGGACGGGGAGTTTGGCGGTGAAGATGCGGGCGATGACCCAGATGAAGGCCACCGACACGGCACCGCTCGCCACGGTACGCACGATCGTGCGCACGATATGCGCCCACGAAAGTGCTTCCAGCGAGAAAAATACGGCATGGTGCACCAGCACCAGCACGATCAGGTAATTCAGGAAGACCCGGTTCCCGAGCCGTCCGGTACTGGGGATGCCTCCCTCCCGAATATCGTCACGGGAGTACAGCAGCCCGAGCAGCGTCGGGCGGGCAAAGGCGATGAGCAGCGTGGCGATGGTGTTCACACCGGCAGCCCCCATGGCCAAGTCCATCGTAACACCCGTGGCCAGCCCCGACAACAGCAGCACGACAGGCGGCGTGTCGAGCGGCAGCAGGGCGATGAAAGCCACGTAGACAAGCGGATTGAGGTAAATGCTGATGGACAGGTTGTCGAAAAGGAAAACCTGCAAGAGCACCACAACGGCAAAGAGTGCGAGATATGGGAGCGTCTTGTGCATCTATCTGTTCTGTCGGGTATGTTGTTCTACTTTCTCACTGTTTTGCAATTCGCGCACCTCCGTGAGGTCGCGGTTCTCGACGAGGATCACGTCCGTCAGGCGCGTCATCTCGGCCGCCAGCCGCACGTGCACCCTGTAAGCCGTACGGGTCTCGTTCAGATGGGCACTCTCGACCCAGCCGATCAGCACGTCGGCCGGGAAATACTGCGAAAACCCGGTCGTCACGACCTCCTGCCCGGGTTGCGGGTCGGCATACTTGGACAACTCGTCCAGCACCACCGTATGCTGGTCGCCCCCGTCCCAGTAGATCGAGCCGAAATAATCGGAGCCGGCGAGCTTGCCGCTGGCCCGGAACGAGGTGTTGAGCACCGACATCGCCACGGCATAGCGCTCCGTGCAGTCGACGACATACCCCGCCATGGCCCCGTCGGACGACAGCACGGCCATCTCTTCGGCGACCCCGTCGCGGCGGCCGCGGTTGAGCACGATCAGGTTCTGTGCCCGGTTGACCGTATTGGACGTTACCGAAGCGGTCATGATGCGGTATTTCGAAACCCCGATATCCTGCATGTAGCCGTCGAGCCGGGCCGCGGTCTCGGCCTCTTCGTACATTGCCAGTTGTTCCTTCATCCGGGCGACATGCGCCAGCAGCTCACGGTTCTCGCGCCCGAGCGAAAAATAGTGCCGGACACCCGCGAACAGCCCGTGGACGCCCCCGACCAGTTGGTTGGAACGTGCCAGCAACCGTGCCTGGGTGTAGTAGGTCGAGTGGGCGTAATAGCTGATGGCTATTGCCTCGAGCACCACGAACAGCACCACGACATAGACGCTTCGGATAAACTCTAAGAGCTTGCGCAAGGTTTCTCGTTAATTTGAGATTGCGGACACTGGGCCCGCAATCCGTTTATGTGACTACACACTCCCGTCCCGGCAAAGCGGGGACAGGCCGCAACTATTTCATCAAGAATGAGAAGCGGTTGATATTCTTCAGTGCGATGCCCGTACCGCGCGCAATGGCGCGCAGCGGGTCTTCCGCGACGTGGAACGGAATGCCCGTCTTTTCGCCCAGGCGCCGGTCGAGCCCCTTGATCAGGGCGCCGCCGCCGGCCAGGTAGATACCGTTCTTCACAATGTCGGCATACAGCTCGGGGGGCATCGATTCGAGCACCTTCATCAGCGCCGCGTCGATCTTGGTGAGCGACTTCTCGAGCGCATAGGCGATCTCGCTGTAACTGAGCGAAACAGTCTGCGGCAAGGCCGTCAGCATGTTGGGCCCCGTGACCACGAAATCCTCGGGTTCCTCCTCCAGGTCGGAGACAGCGGCACCGATCGAACACTTGATGGCTTCGGCCGTGCGTTCGCCGATACGGATATTATGCTGCTGGCGGACATAGCTCTGGATGTCGTTGGTAAAGACGTCGCCGGCCGTATTGATCGACTCGGAGCAGACGATGCCGCCCAGCGAGATGCAGGCGATCTCCGACGTACCGCCGCCGATGTCGATGACCATGTTGCCTTCGGGCGCCTCGACGTCGAGGCCCGCACCCAGCGCCGCGGCCATCGGTTCGTAGATCATGTAGACTTCGCGGCCTCCGGCGTGCTCGGCCGAATCGCGCACGGCACGTATCTCGACGTTGGTCGATCCCGACGGGATGCAGATCACCATCCGCAGCGAGGGGGCGAAAAGGCTGCCCGAGGTCTTGACTTTCTTGATCATGCCGCGCAGCATCAGCTCCGTGGCATTGAAATCGGCGATCACGCCGTCCTTCAGCGGCCGGATCGTCTTGATGTTCGGGTTGGTCTTTTCGTGCATCTGGCGCGCCTGGTGGCCGATGGCGACCACCTTGCCCGTATGCACGTCGAGGGCCACGATCGACGGTTCGTCGACAACGACCTTGCCGTTATAGATTATCAGCGTGTTGGCCGTTCCGAGGTCTATGGCCAGCTCCTGTGTCAGTGAAAAAAGTCCCATAATGTCACACCCAACTATTATTTTTCCTAATCATTTTATAATCAACTCCATAAACCCCTCCCCGCCCGAACCGGCGCGAAAAGGTTACATATCCGGACAAAGGTAGCAAAAAGCGAGGGATATTTTTACATTTTTTTATTATTTTTTTTGATTACATTTGTCCTGCGAAACAATCGATCCGCACATGGAATATAAAATCGGAAATGAGACCCGCTGCGCCGTGATAGGCTACGGCAGCTGGGCAACGGCCATCGTGGGACTGCTCACGGCCAACGAAACCCGCGTAGGCTGGTATGTCCGCAATCCCGAAGTGCTCGAAGGGCTGCTCACCGAAGGCCGCAACCCCCGGTACCTGAGCGACATGGAGTTCGACCGCGACCGCATCGCCCCCTCCGACGACCTGGACGGGATCGTCCGCGAAGCCGACATCCTCATCCTGGCCACCCCCTCGGCCTACCTCAAGACCTTCCTCGAACCGCTGACCGTTTCGCTCAAGGACAAGTTCGTCGTTTCGGCCATCAAGGGCATCGTCCCGGGCGACTACAAGACCATCGTCGAGTATATCCACGACCATTACGGGCTGTCCTACAAACAGATAGGCATATTCACGGGCCCGTCGCACGCCGAGGAGGTTTCGCGCGGAAAGCTTTCCTACCTGACGGTCGTCTGCACCGATCCCGGAAACGCACGGTCGTTAGGCGCAAAATTCGCCACGGACTACATACACCTGAGCTACTCCACCGACCTTTACGGCATCGAATATGCCGCCATCCTGAAGAACATCTACGCCCTGTCGGTCGGCATCGCCGTGGGACTGGGCTACGGAGACAACTTCCTGGCGGTGCTGATCGCCAACAGCGCGGGCGAGATGCGCCGTTTCCTGGAGGAGAGTTACCCCGCGGAACGCGACACGCTCGTATCGGGCTACCTGGGCGACCTGCTGGTGACCTGCTACTCGGTATACAGCCGCAACCGGCGGCTGGGACTTCTGATCGGCCACGGATGCACGGTCAAAAGCGCCCTCAACGAAATGACGATGGTGGCGGAAGGCTACTTCGCGGCCGACTGCATCCGCTACATCAACGCCCGCCACAAGGTCGACATGCCGATCGCCGACATGGTCTACAAAGTCCTTTACGAAGGCGCATCGGCCCGCAAGTGCATGAAAGAACTGACAACCAAATTAATCTGACGATAACATGGAAACGATTAAATTAGACATCTCCAAAACCGGCATTGCGGTCTCGGCCGAAATGCAGGCCAAAGCACAGGCCGCCAACGCCCTGCTCGAATCGGGCAAAGGCGCGGGCAACGACTTCCTGGGCTGGGTACACCTCCCGTCGTCGATCTCGGCGGCAGAAATCGAAGCCATCGAAAAACAAGCCGCGAAACTCCGCGAAAAGGCCGAGGTTATCATCTGCATCGGCATCGGGGGTTCGTACCTGGGCGCCAAGGCCGTACTCGAAGCCATGAGCGACCCGTTCAGATTCCTGCACAAGGAGCAGACGGCTCCCGTGGTGCTATTCGCTGGCCAGAATATTTCGGAAGACTACACCTACGAACTGCTCGAAGCCGTAAAGGAGCACTCGATCGCCACCATCGTGATTTCGAAATCGGGCACGACGACCGAACCGGCCATCGCCTTCCGCCTGATAAAGGCCGAGATCGAAAAGCGCTACGGCAAAAAGGAGGCTGCGGAACGGATCGTGGCGATCACCGACAAGGCGCGCGGCGCTCTGAAAACGCTCGCCACCAACGAGGGGTATCCGACGTTCGTCATCCCGGACGACGTGGGCGGCCGCTTCTCGGTGCTCACGCCCGTAGGCCTGCTGCCCCTGGCCGCCGCCGGCGTCGACATCGCGGCACTGGTGCGCGGTGCGCAGGAGATGGAGCGTGCGACGGCCGACGGCACGCCTTTCGGACAGAACCCGGCGGCGGTCTATGCAGCCGTGCGCAACGAACTTTACAACGGCGGCAAGAAGGTCGAAATCCTCGGCTCCTATGAGCCCAAGCTGCAATATATCAACGAGTGGTGGAAACAGCTCTACGGCGAGAGCGAAGGCAAGCAGGGCAAGGGTATCTTCCCGGCCAGCGTCACGCTGACGGCCGACCTGCACTCGATGGGACAGTACATTCAGGACGGCGAACGCACGCTGTTCGAAACGATCATTTCGGTTGCCAAACCCGCCCACGAGGTGGTTATCGAGGCCGAGGCCGAAAACCTCGACGGCCTCAACTTCCTCGCAGGGAAACGCATTTCGGAGGTCAACCGCATGGCCGAGCTGGGCGTGCAGCTGGCACACGTCGACGGCGGGGTGCCCAACATCCGCATCGAAATCCCCGCAATCGACGCACACGCCATCGGTTCGCTGCTCTACTTCTTCGAGAAGGCCTGCGGCATCAGCGGTTACATCCTCGGCGTAAACCCGTTCGACCAGCCCGGCGTGGAGGCGTACAAGAAAAACATGTTCGCCCTGCTGGACAAGCCGGGCTACGAGGAGGCATCGAAAGCCATCAAAGCACGGCTGTAAACAGCCCCGGATTATGGAAATGCGGAACCTCGCACGGGGTTCCGCATTTTATTTTGCCCCGGAAACCGGACGGGAGGGCACGCAGGAACGGTATGGCATAAAAAATGCACCCGGGCAATCAGCCCGGTACGGGCATCACCCCCACCGTAAAATTATGAAAGTACGTCCGTTATTGACTCTGCTGCTGTTCGTGGTATCGACAGGCATCCTCGTCTGGATATACTTCGCGGCACTGCGCGGGCAGCGGGCGCCGCATCGCCGGCAATGGACGGAAACGCTGGCCGACCTGGACGCCTGCTGCCGCCACAAACACATCAAATCGAGGCAGTACGACCATTTCGCAGAGACCGCCCGGACGGAACAGCGGCCCGGCGCGGAACATCTGTTCCGGGCGATGGCCTTCTCGGCACGCCTCCAGGAATACAACTGCGCCAATGCGATCGTGCGGCTCGGCGGCCGCTACACCCCGCCGGAGAAGGTCACGGTTTTCCGCGGCACGACCGACCAAAACCTGCAACGGAGCATCGACTACGAACGCCGTCCGCCCGACGCGCTGCACGCCGGGGAGATCGACCGGGCACTCGCCGCAGGCAACCGCTATGCGGCCCGGGTGCTGATCTGGTCAAAGGCGGGGGATGTACGCCATAGGGCATTGATGGCGAGGTATATTGCCACAGGCGAGACCGGGCATGAAGCCGGCTACCGAATATGCCCCGTCTGCGGGAATATCTATGCAGCGGAATATTGCGACCCGTTCTGTCCGCAATGCCAGACCGACGGCCGGGAGTTCGTCCGCATCGGAGAGTGATACAGGCACTTATACGGCCGGCAGCGAGTTGCATATGGGGGGGGGCAGACATGCCGCGCCGACCGGCCGCAGCCGACGGAATCGGGGAGTGGAGCCGGGGGAATGGCACCAGAGGCCGGAACCGCAAATGACACCGGGGAGGGGCTGCCGCCACTTTACGGAAGCACCAGAAGCCGGGCGGCGGATGCCCGGAGGTAAGATTCGAACCGGTCGTCGAACCTGAACTGCCCGATGCCGATCAACGGCTTGGTCTTGCCATGGAAATCGCTTCCGCACGTCATAAGCGCACCGCGCCGCCGAACCAGCGGGGCGAAATAGCCGATCTGCGTTGTGTCGTGATAGTTGTTGAAGACCTCCAGCCCCTCGGCCCCGAAGTCTAGCAATCTCTCGGCCACACGTTCCCTGCCCCGGAAATTGAGCCCGGGATGTGCCACCACAGGTACGCCGCCGTTGTCCCGGATCAGGGCGACGGCATCCCGGTAATCCATGAAATCGACGGGCACGAACGCAGGCCGCCCCTGCGCCCCGTAATCCAGGTAAAAGTTGATGTAGGGCATATCGCCCCGCGCTCCGCCTTCGCGGTAGGGAGCCAGCAACGGCGTGTCGTACGCCGCATCCGACAGCATCACTTCGGCGACCAGTTCCAGCGTGGGCAGCTTCCCGCCCGCAGCCGCAAGCACCGCCGCGCCGTCGACCGCAAACCCCAGCTTGCGGAGCCGGTGCACCGTCTCCCCGAATGCCTCCGTGACCTTCGCCGCAACGTCCTCCTCTAACGACGCGAAATCCCGGGAACGCCAGTCGATGCCGTATCCCAGCAGGTGCAGGTCGGTGCCTTCGAAATTGCAATCGACCTCGATGCCGGGCACAAATCCCAGCCCTGCCTTCGACGCGCCCCCGGCGGCTTCGTCCAGCCCCCGCACGCAATTGTGATCCGTCAGCGAGAATATCGCCGTCCCCGAAGCCGCACACCGCTCCGCAATACCCGCGACAGGGATTTCGCCGTCGCTGCTGTAAGCGGAGTGGATGTGCAAATCCATACCGATCCTGTGTTCCATCTCATTCCGGGAGCCCGTTTATGGCCTCCCCGTGCGTAAAGGTAGGAAATAAAGCGGCGGCGAAAAAAAATCCGCCCCGGAAAAACAGGCTTCCGGGGCGAAAAGATATCGGGCATGAAACGGCGGCTACTCCTCGTCCACCTCTTTCATATTATGGTATACGTTGGTCACGTCGTCGTCCTCTTCGAGCTTCTCGACGAGTTTCTCGATCGACTCGCGCCCTTCGGCATCGAGCTCCTTGGTGTCGGTCGGCAGGTAGACCGACTCGCCCGACACGATTTCGTAGCCCTTGTCGTCGAGCCATTTCTGGATCGCCCCGAAGGATTCGTAAGGAGCGTATACCGTCACACCGTCCTCCTCGGGATAGAACTCGTCGACACCCAGGTCGATCATTTCGAGCTCCAGCTCCTCCATGTCGGCACCTTCGGCCGCATGGAACTTGAAGACGCATTTATGGTCGAACATGAAAGCCACGCTGCCGCTGTTGCCCAGCGTACCGCCGCACTTGTTGAAATACATGCGGACGTTGGCCACCGTGCGGTTGGTATTGTCGGTCGCAGTCTCCACGAGGAAGGCGATGCCGTGCGAGCCGTAGCCTTCGTAGATCACCTCCTTGTAATCGGCGGCGTCCTTCTCGGTGGCACGCTTGATGGCACGCTCGACGTTCTCCTTGGGCATGTTCTCGGCCTTGGCGTTCTGCATCAGGATACGCAGGCGGGTATTGCCCGAAGGATCGGGGCCCCCGGCCTTGACGGCGATCTCGATTTCCTTACCGATCTTGGTAAACACGCGGGCCATGTGTCCCCAGCGCTTCAGTTTACGCGCCTTGCGATACTCAAATGCTCTTCCCATATGAATTTTTCGTTATTATTTTATTCGTGGTGCAAAGGTATAAAATTAAGCATTAAAAAATAAGAATTATAGATAAAATTTATATATACGCGGGGCGTATGCGGATTTCACGATAATTGTGTAATTTTGCAGCGTACAAAATTTGGGAACCATGGAAATCAAGAGCCGATTCGACCATTTCAACATCAACGTCACCGACCTCGCGAAGAGCCTGGAGTTTTACGGCAAGGCCCTGGGGCTGAAAGAGACCGGCCGCAAGGAGGCTGCCGACGGGAGTTTCGTACTGGCCTATCTGGGCGACGGGCAGACGGGATTCCGACTCGAACTGACCTGGCTGCGCGACCACACCGGGGCCTACGAACTGGGGGAGAACGAGAGCCACCTGTGCATGCGCGTGGCGGGCGACTACGACGCCGTGCGCGAATACCACCGTGCGCTGGGCTGCATCTGCTACGAAAACCACGAGATGGGGCTCTACTTCATCAACGACCCCGACGACTACTGGATCGAAATACTGCCCGCAAAATAACCGACATGCAGAACAACAACGAATTGCAGCGCGAGGCCGACGAGGCCGTCCGCGTGCTCAAAGAGGGCGGGCTCATCCTCTACCCGACCGATACGGTCTGGGGACTGGGCTGCGACGCGACCAACGCCGAGGCCGTGGAACGCATCTACAAACTCAAGCGGAGCGAAAACAAGAAGTCGATGCTCGTGCTGTGCGCCTCGGCCGACATGGTCGTGCGCTACGTCAACCGGGCACCGGGCATCGCCTTCGAGGTAATGGAACTGGCGACCAGCCCCCTGACGGCGATCCTCCCGGGTGCCGTGGGCGTTGCCGGGAACCTGATCCCCGAGGAAGGGACGCTGGGCGTGCGCATCCCCGACCACGCCTTCTGCCAGCGGATGCTCCGCGGGCTGGGCAGGCCGATCGTTTCGACCTCGGCCAACATTTCGGGCGAAGCGACGCCCGCAGGGCTCGCCGGGGTGTCGCGCGAGGTGGTCGACGGTGTCGATTTCGTCGTCAACCCCCGTTTCGAAGGCAAGCCCACGAAAAAGGCTTCGGCGATCATCGCCTTCGGCGAGGGCGGCGAAGTGAAAATCATCCGCGAATAACGACAAATGGCAAAGGTACTCGAAACAGAGATCCAGAAACGGTTTTCGGACGTAGACCCGTTCCAGCACGTCAACAACGTCTCGCAGCAGATGTATTTCGACGTGGGGAAGATGGAATACTACGAACAGGTGCTCGGCGACGAAGTGCTGCTGGGCGACCTGCGCATCATCACCGTTTCGACTTCGACCTCCTACATGGGGCAGATCCGCCTCCATGACCGGGTGCGCGTCACCACGACCTGCGAGAAGATCGGCAACAAAAGCCTCACGCTGTTCCAGCAGCTCGTCGTCGACGGCCGGGTGCGCAGCGAGAGCCGTTCGGTGATGGTCGCCTTCGACTTCGCCAGGCAGTTGAGCATGCCCGTGCCCGAGGCATGGCGCACGAGGCTGCTCGCGGACTAAGTGCGCAGCCGCCCGTCGTGCCCCACGGGCGGGAGTCCGTGGCGAACATAGTATTTATACCCGATCACCACCAGGACGACCCCCGCGAAGATGAAGGCCAGCGCCACGATATTGGCGGCATCGAACACCGCCTGCCCGCGGACGAGGGCCAGGATGCCGGCGATGACGGGCTGGATATAGCGGTACAGGGCCGTATGCACCGAAGTCAGTTTCTCGGTGCCCCGGTAAAGCAGGTACATCGGCAACACCGTCCCCAGGATCAGGATGTAGGCCAGTTCGGCCTGTGCCTGCAACGGCAGGCGCAGGAATTGCGTATGGTCGATGTATTTCCAGAAGAACGGCGCCGTCACGGCCAGCCCGACGATGTAATACCATCCCATCACGACCAGCGTTCCCAGCCGTTCGAGCTGGGGTTTGATAATGACCGTATTGATGGCGATCGCCACCACCGCGACGAGCACCAGCGCATTGCCGTAGGCGCGGCTGCCGTGCGTGAGCACGAAGCCGTGGTCGAAGAGCAGCACCGCAGCCCCCGCCAGCGCGCAGAAGACGCCCACGACCCGCGACCTGATATATTTGCGCGGGTGCATGATGTGATCCATGATCAGCGTCACGGCCGGGCCGAGCGTCGAAATGATCGAGGCGTCAATGGGCGAGGTGTAAGAGGATCCCCAGAGCAGCATGTACATCCAACCGTAGACAATCAGCATGGTGACGACCAGGATGTTGCCCGCGTCGCGCCACCGGATGCGGAAAGACTGCTTCGAAAAAAGGGCGAACGGGATGAAGAAAATCGCGCCCGAAAGCACCTGCAACATGAATATCTGCTGGAAATCGAGGTAATTGCGCGTGAGCGAGACATAGAATGAAAAGTTCGCCCCGAAAAAGATGTTGGCAAATACCAGGTCGAGATTATAGCGCGTTTTACTCACAAAGATCCATCCGGGCAATTATTACACCAAATTTTACCTATATTTGCCGCGTCAATCCCGCAAACGTATGGACGGAAAACTGAAAGGGCATGCGGCTCTTTGGGTCGCGAATATCATCTGGGGCCTCAACGCACCGATCGGCAAAAGCGTACTCTGGTCGGAAACGCACCCGCAGGGAGTCAGCCCGTTCGCACTGAGCGTATACCGTATGCTGGGCGCCTGCCTGTTGTTCTGGACGGTATCGCTCTTCCTGCCCAGGGAGAAAGTCGCCCCGCGCGACATCGTGCTGCTGCTGTTCGCCTCGGTGTTCGGCATCCAGCTCAACCAGATGCTTTTCCTCTGGGGCCTTTCGCTCACCTCGCCCATCGACACCTCGATCATCGCCACCATCGTCCCCGTACTCACCATGGTGCTGGCGACGCTGTTCCTGCGCGAGCCGATCACCTGGCTCAAGGCGGGCGGCGTACTGCTCGGCTGCGGCGGGGCGCTGCTGCTGATCCTCGTCAGCAGGCACGGCACGGGCGGCACGTCGAGCGTGGCGGGCGACGTACTGTGCGTCGTCAGCGCTATCAGCTATGCCACCTACCTCACGGCATTCCGCAACGTGATCGTCAAGTATTCCCCCGTGACAACGATGAAATGGATGTTCCTCTTCGCCGCCGTCGCCGCCGTGGCGATCTACTACCGGCCGCTCGCAAGGGTAGACTACGCCGCGCTTGCACCCCGCACCTGGGCCGGCATCGGCTATGTGGTGGTCTGCTCGACCTTTCTCTCCTATTTCATGGTGCCGGTCGGACAGCGTTACCTGCGCCCGACCGTCGTGTCGATGTACAACTACGTGCAGCCCCTGGTGGCGGTGCTGTTCACCGTCGCCGTCGGGCTCGACACCTTCGGCTTTACGAAAGGCGTCGCAGCCCTGTGCGTCTTCGCCGGGGTATGGCTGGTCACCAAGTCGAAATCGCGGGCACAACTGGATGCGGAGAAAGCCGCAGCGGGACAGGCACCGGAGAATCGGCCCCGGGCATAAAAAACCGGCTGCCGGAAATACTAAATTACTGATTGTTCCCGTTTTGCAGAAAACCGACCTCTTACTGACATGAAATCCCTCCTGCTCCTCGCCGCAACGATCTGTTGTGCATGCTGCTCTTGCGTGCAGCCCAAACACTACCCCGACTATTCGGTCTCTTCGGGCTTCGCACTCGACTCCCTCGACGCCCGGGATCCGCAGGTCATCGAAAACCTCGGTGTCACCTGCCGTGTATGGGGTTACGTCAAGTACCACCATCCCGTTTTCGCCGATTCGACCCTCAATGTCGATTACGAGCTTTTCGGGCTCTTGCCGCAAGTCGCCAAAGCCACACCGGAGGAACGAAACAGGGTACTTTCCGAATGGGTAAAAGGGCTCGGACGGTTCAGCACCGACAAGGCGGAATACGACGAAGCCCTGAAAACCGTGAAATGCACCCGGACAGCCGACCTGCTCTGGATGGACGACACGGCACGGTTAGGCAACGTCCTCCCGCGCCTCCTGCGGGAATTGCGCTACGCCAAACGCGAAGCAAACCGCTACACGGATTTTACAGCAAACGCAGGAAATTTCGTGATGCGAAACGAAAGCACTGCCGGTTCGTCCGACGACTGCGGTTACCGGATGCTGTTCCTGTTCCGCTTCTGGAACGTCATCGAATATTTCTCCCCCAACCGTAACCTTACCGATACCCCGTGGGGCGAAATCCCGGAAAAATACATTCCGCTTTTCATACCCGGGCAAACACCCGGCAACCCGAACCAGGCCATGCTCCTGCGGGAGCTGTGCGATTCGCATTCAGCCTTGGTCAGATACAATATGTTCGGGTACAACACCGTTCCGGCGGAGGTGCGCAACGCCGAAGACCGGGTCTTCGTAATCGCCGACGGCCCGCTGCGCAAGGGCGACGAAATCCTCTCGATCGACGGCCGCGGATGGAAAAGCACGCACGACGGGCTTGCCCGTTTCGAAGCCGCATCCAACGCCGAGAACCGCAACTACATGACGGCCATGTGTATGGTCTGTTCCCACCGGGATACGGCCGCCGTGGAGCTGGTGCGCGACGGCCGGCGGCTGACGGAACGGATTGCGACGCGCAGTGTCATGGATTGGAGCCCCTACATCACGGAGCGCATGCTCGACACCGCCAACATACGCATGGTTGCCGACGGCATAGGTTACATGACGGGGGTTAACTACACCAAAGCGGACGGCGCCCGGATTATGGAAAAATTCCGGGATACGAAGGCCCTGATCGTCGATCTGCGCTGCTATCCCCGCGAGTTCATGATCTTCGACTTCATCGGCCGCTACTTCATGCCCCGTACGTCGCCGCACGTCATCTGGCTTGCGCCGACCGGCGCACTGCCCGGAGTATTCCATGAGTTGCAGGACTCCCTCTTCGTAAACCCGGACAATCCCGCCGTCGCGGAGAATCCCGATTACTACAAAGGGCGCGTCATCGTGCTGGTAGACTCATCGACCCAAAGCCAGGCGGAATATACTGCCATGGCATTCCAGGCCACACCGCGCTGCACGGTCGTCGGCACGCAAACGGCAGGCGCCGACGGCAACATTTCGGCACTCGTAATGCCCGGGGGCGATTTCGGATATTTCTCCGGGCTGGGCGTCCTCTATCCCGACGGCACGAACACCCAGCGCGCAGGCGTTCGGATCGACGTCCCGGTTCATGCCACAGTCCCGGGCTTACAGGCCGGACGCGACGAAATCCTGGAAAAAGCCCTCGAAATAATCGCCACCGGGGCTTACGACCCGGCAGCCAAAATATAATCCGGCTAATAAAAAAGGCCGAGCGGAAAACTCGACCTTTTTTATTTAATACAACAACGTGGCGGCAGCGTTCCTACGGGTTCCGGGCCGCGGCTTTGGTCAATCCCTTTTCCGCGGCCAGCCGCTCCATCAGGGCATAGGCCGCGTCGTAGTCGTTGGGAATCTCCCCGTCGAGGATCGCGTTCTTGATGACCTCCTTGATGTCGCCGATCGCACGGCACGGCCCGATGCCGTAGGTCTGCATGATGACCTCGCCCGTGATCGGAGGCTGGAAGTTGCGGATACGGTCACGCTCCTCGAGGTCTTTCATCTTGCGGCGCACCAGGCCGAAATTGGCCAGGTAGCGCTTCACCTTGACGTCGATGCCCGACGTGATGTCGGCCTCGCACAGGGTCATCAGTTTTTCCACGTCGTCCCCGGCTTCGAACAGCAGCCTGCGCACGGCCGAGTCGGTGACCATATCCTCCGAAAGGATGATCGGCCGCAGGTGCAGGAAAACCATCTTCTGCACGAATTTCATATGCTCGTTCAGGGGCAGTTTCAACTGCCGGAAAATACCGGGTACCATCTTCGATCCCACGACCTCGTGCCCGTGGAACGTCCAGCCGGCCTTCGGATCGTAGGCTTTGGTCAGCGGCTTGGCGATGTCGTGCAGCACCGCGGCCCAGCGCAGCCACAGATCGTCGCTGTGCCGGGCGACGTTGTCCAGCACCTTGAGCGTATGGACGAAATTGTCCTTATGCGCATGGGCGCCGCGCTTCTCGACCCCTTTGAGGTTATGCAGCTCGGGGAATATCCGCTCCAGCAGCCCGGTCGCCTCCAGCAGTTCGAAGCCGATCGACGGGACGGGCGACAGGACGATCTTGTTGAGTTCGGCGGCAATGCGCTCCCGGGATACGATCCCGATCCGCGGCGCATTGCGGCGGATGGCATCGAAGGTCTCCTCCTCGATCGTGAAGCCCAGCTGCGAGGCGAAACGCACGGCACGCATCATGCGCAGGGGGTCGTCCGAGAAGGTGATGTCGGGGTCGCACGGCGTACGGATGATGCACTCCTCCAGGTCGTACATCCCGTCGAACGGGTCTACCAACTCGCCGAACGAATCGGCATCGAGCGACCATGCCATCGCATTGATCGTAAAGTCACGGCGGCGCTGGTCGTCTTCCAGCGTCCCGGCCTCGACCTGCGGCTTGCGCGAATCGTGCGTGTAAGACTCCTTGCGGGCGCCCACGAATTCGACCTCGATTCCCCCGGCACGGAGCATCGCCGTGCCGAAAGTCTTGAAAACGGACACTTTGGTATGCAACTCGCGCCCCAACGCTTCGGCCAGGGCGATCCCGCTCCCCACGACGACGACGTCGATGTCGGTCGAAGGGCGGCGAAGGTAGTGGTCGCGCACGTAACCGCCGACGACAAAGGCCCGCACACCCTGCTCGCCGGCGATACGCGAAATTTTCCGGAATATGGGGTTCGACAGCGGCACGCGGCTATTTCACGTATTTCTCGATGACCTCTTTCCAGGCGAGATACCCCTCGCCCATCAGGTGCAGCCCGTCGTTCGTATAGCGCTGGTCGAGCATTCCCTTCTGATCGACCAGTGCCGAATAGACGTCGATGTAGAGCACATTCTTGCGGCCTTCGCAGAGCGCTTCGATCAGTTTGTTGGCCTCGATGATCTCGGCACCCTTTTTCCAGTGATTCTTGGCTTTGGCCTTGGTATCCACGCCGTTCACAGGGAGGATGCTCTGTACGTAGATCTTTGTCCAGGGCGACTCCTCGGCGAAGCGGTCGAGCAGTTTCCCGATGTTGGCGGCCACCTCCTCGGGCGACACGCCGGCCGCCAGGTCGTTGGTGCCGATCATCAGGAACAGTTTCTTGGGATGGCCGTTGACGATCGGATCGAGACGGTCGAGCAGCCATCCCGAACGGTCGGCGCTGATGCCGCGGTTCTTGATATGGCGGTTGTTGAACAACTCGGCCCACTCGCAGCCGTCGGTGATGCTGTTCCCGAGAAAAACGATGTCGTTACCCCGGATCGGCAACTGTTCGAAAAGGCTGCGTTTCTGATAGTTGTATTCGTTTTGGGCGAACGATGCGACCGCGACGAACAGAGCCGCGGCAAAGAGAATGGCTTTTTTCATATCCGGCTTCTATTTTTTTAATATTTAAGTTCACGTTTATAAAGCTGCACGGTGTTTTCCAGCCCGTAGTAGAGCGCATCGCAGATCAGCGCATGGCCGATCGACACCTCGTCCGTCCACGGGATGCGGCCGACGAAGAAGCGCAGGTTTTCCAGGCTGAGGTCATGCCCGGCGTTCAGCCCCAGCCCCTGGCGGCGCGCCTCTTCGGCAGCAGCCAGGTAGGGTGCCAGCGCGGCGTCGGCACCTGCAGGGTACTCGCGGGCATAGGCTTCGGTATAGAGCTCCACGCGGTCGGCGCCGCAAGCCTTCGCACCGGCGACCATCGCAGGGTCGGGATCGACGAAGACCGAAACCCGGATCCCCTTTTCGTGGAACCGCGCCGCGACCCCGGTCAGGAAATCCCGGTTGGCGAGCGTATCCCACCCGGCATTCGACGTAATGGCGTCATGCGCATCGGGCACCAGGGTCACCTGGGCCGGGACGACCTCCAGCACGAGGTCGACGAAACTCGGGATGGGGTTGCCCTCGACGTTGAGTTCGGTAGTTAGCACACACTTCAGGTCGCGCACGTCGTCGTAACGGATATGCCGGGCGTCGGGGCGCGGATGCACCGTGATGCCGTCGGCGCCGAAACGCTCGATATCAAGGGCTGCGCGAACCACATCGGGCATGTTGCCGCCCCGCGAATTGCGCACCACGGCAATCTTATTGATGTTTACACTTAACTTTGTCATAAAATTCGCTATATTTGCACGTAATGACGGCACAAGCCGCTTGTATAAAGCCCCAGGCGGAGCACGAACCATGCCGTCCCGATGTTGAACCCGACCGCGCCGGCCGATCCGCACGGGGGCACGAACGGCTCCCGGATGTCGTCTTGACGTGGTAAAGTTACTTATTTTTTCGAAACTCCGCCGATGAAAATCATACTTTTTTCCCGCAGGCAGCTCTCCCACACCGCAGCCGAGATATGCCAATTGTTCGATGCACTCCGCCTTTTCGGGTTCGACTACGCCGTCAACGAGGAGTTCGCCCCCCTCGTCACCGAACTCACGGGCATGCAGATCCCGCCCGAAAAAGTCTACGGGCAATGCATCGGGCAGCAGCCCGCCGACAGCCTGATGGTCTGTTACGGCGGCGACGGCACGCTGCTCGAAGGCGTACACCGCCTCTGCGGCGCCCCGATCCCCGTCATGGGCATCAATGCCGGGCACCTCGGGTTCCTGACCAGCGCCCCGAGCGCCGGGCTGAACCTGATCTTCGAAGAGGTAGCGGCAGGACGCCTCACCACCGAGCCCCGCTCGATGATCGAAGCCACGGGCGACTATGCCGAGCAGCCCGACACGGAGCTGGGGCTCAACGAATTCACCGTACAGCGCCACGGCGCCGGCATGATCTCGGTCGAAACCTACGTCGACGAGCAGATGGTGGCCACCTACCACGGCGACGGCGTGATCGTCTCGACCCCCACGGGGTCGACGGCCTACTCGCTCAGCGCCGGAGGCCCCGTCGTAGCCCCGACATGCGCCTGCCTGGTGATTTCCCCCCTGGCTCCGCACAACCTCACAATGCGCCCCGTAGTCATCCCCGACTCGGCCACGATCACGCTCCGTGTCGACGCGCGGCGCTCCGACGCATTCGTCACCCTCGACAGCCGTGTGTACGCCATCGGGCAGGAAGCGGCCTTCACGATAAAACGCGCCGATCAGAAGATTTTTCTGGCCGTACCGCACAATATATCATTTTATGACACGTTACGGAATAAAATGATGTGGGGCATCGACATCCGCAGTTGAAGCCCTTGTCTTAAATCGGTGTAAAGTTGTTCAGTAAAGTAGGTAGATTTTCATTTTAATTCCCTATATTTGTGCCCTAATATGAGCGAGCAGAATCGCATACCCCAACACGTCGCCATCATCATGGACGGCAACGGCCGCTGGGCCGAGCTGCGCGGCAAGGAGCGTTACGAAGGCCATGTTGCAGGTGTGGAGCCTGTCCGGGCATCGTTGCGCGCAGCGGCACGCTGGGGCGTCAGGTACCTGACGCTCTATGCGTTCTCGACCGAAAACTGGGGGCGTCCCGCGCAGGAGGTCGACGCGCTGATGGAGCTTTTCTGCAAGAGCGTGGTCAACGAAACCCCGGAACTGATCCGCCAGGGGGTGGAGATCCGGATGATCGGCGACCGCACGCGATTTTCGGAAAAGGTGCAGCGCTACCTCTGCGAAGCCGAGCAACGGACGGCCGGGGGCAAGACGCTGACGCTGATCCTTGCGCTCAACTATTCGTCGCGCAGCGAGATCACGCGCGCTGTGCAGCGCATCGCCGCAAGGGTCGCAGCCGGAGAGCTCGCCCCGGGGGAGATCTCCGAGGGGACGGTCAGCGCTTCGCTCGACACGGCGCCCTACCCGAACCCCGACCTGGTCGTCCGCACGAGCGGCGAATGCAGGTTGAGCAATTTCCTGCTCTGGCAGGCATCCTATGCCGAACTTTATTTTCCGGAGGTGCTGTGGCCCGATTTCACCGAAGAGGAGTTCGACCGGGCAATCGAGGAATACGCCCGCCGCGACCGACGTTTCGGGCTGGTTAAATAGATGAAGTAAAGATTAGATTAAAATAGATGAATTATTTCGGTAAGATATTCACGGCAGCCGTGACCTTCGTGTTATGCTGCACGAATATATTCGCCCAGGAACAGAATCCTGCAGACACCGCGGCCTCGTCGAAGCCCGCATTCCCGGAAAACGCCCCCATGATGCGGCAGGATGGCGCCCAGAAGCTCTACTACATCCGCGACATCAATATCCACGGTGTGCAGTACCTCAATTCCGACATCCTCAAATCCTCGGCGGGACTGATCGCGGGCGACTCGATCTACCTGCCCAGCAACTTCATCGCCAATGCCATTTCGCGCCTGTGGAGCCAGCGGTTTTTCTCCGACGTGAAGATCGGAGCCGAGATCGAGGGCGACAGCCTCGACCTTGAGGTCTTTCTCAAGGAGCGTCCCCGTGTCAACAACTGGGATTTCGAAGGCATCTCGAAGGGCAAGAAGAAAGACCTGCTGGAGAAGCTCAAACTCAAGCGGGGCAGCGAATTATCGGATTATATCATCGACAAGAACAAAAAGCTCATCAAGGCCTACTGGTCGGAAAAAGCCTTCCGCAATACGGAGGTGGACGTGCGCATCACCAACGACACGCTGCGCCCGCAGATGGTGAACGTCACGTTCCTCATCGACCGCAAGAACAAGGTCAAGATCGGCAAGATCAATTTCACGGGCAACGAACAGTTCAAGGACAAGCGCCTGCGCCGTACCTTCAAGAAGACCCACCAGAAGAGCATCAACATTTTCCGCGGGGCGAAGCTCAACGAAAACGATTACGAAGAGGACAAAGACCTCCTGATCGACTTCTACAACTCGCGCGGTTACCGTAACGCTACGATCGTGCGCGATTCGATCTACCCGATCAACGACAAGCGGCTGGGCATCGACCTCGAAGTCTCGGAAGGCAACAAATATTACATCCGCAACGTATCGTGGGTGGGCAACTCGGTCTACGAAACCAACGACCTGCAGCAGATGTTCGGCGTGAGCAAGGGCGACACCTACGACAAAAAGTCGATGCACAAACGACTGGGCATCGGCAAGGAAACCGACCCCGAGGCGATGTCCGTCTCGTCGCTCTACCAGAACAACGGTTACCTGATGTCGCAGATCGAACCCGCCGAGACGATCATCGGCCCGGACTCGATCGACATCGAGGTCAAGGTATTCGAGGGCAAGCAGTTCCAGATCAACGAGGTGGGCATCACGGGCAACCAGCGCGTCGACGACGAAGTCATCCGCCGCGAGCTGCGCACCTTCCCGGGCGAACTCTACGACCGCTCGCTGCTGATGCAGACCATCCGCACGCTCGGTTCGATGGGGCATTTCAACCCCGAGACGATCATGCCCGACATCAAACCGGTATCCGACCGGCTTGTCAACGTCAACTGGCCGCTCGAGGAGCAGGCTTCCGACCAGTTCAACATCGCGGGCGGCTGGGGCTCCGGCACGTTCGTAGGTTCGGTCGGCATCACGCTCAACAACCTTTCGGTCAAAAACTTCTTCAAAAAGGGTGCATGGCGCCCCTATCCGATGGGGCAGAACCAGCGCCTGTCGGTATCGGCCCAGACCAACGGCACCTATTACAAAGCTTTCGCCCTGAGTTTCACCGACCCGTGGCTCGGCGGCAAGAAACCCAACTCGTTCACGATCTCGGCGCATTTCTCCGAGCAGAACAACGCCTACTACGTATGGCAGAAGAGTACGCAGTATTTCCGCACGTACGGCGTGGCAGCCGGACTGGGTAAGCGTCTGAACTGGCCCGATCCCTACTTCACGCTCTACGGAGAGGCCAGCTACGAACGTTTCTCGCTCAAGAACTGGAACACGTTCGGCATGACCAACGGTGCAGCCAACCTGCTTTCGCTCAAACTCGTATTCGCCCGCAACTCGGTCGACCAGCCGATCTATCCGCGCCGCGGTTCGGAATTCAGTGCTTCGGTGCAGTTCACGCCCCCCTATTCGCTCTGGGACGGCAAGGATTATAAGAAACTCGAGCAACTGGCCAACAGTACGAACAGCACGACCGCCGACAAGGCCAACCAGGAGCGTTACCGCTGGGTAGAATTCCACAAATGGCAATTCAAGGCACAGTGGTTCCAGGCGCTGACGAAAAACTCGAACCTGGTGCTGATGCTCAAGGCCGAGATGGGTTACCTGGGCAACTACAATAAACACAAGGTTTCGCCATTCGAGCGTTTCGAGGTCGGCGGCGACGGTATGTCGGGGTATAACATATACGGTATCGACATCATCTCGATGCGCGGTTACGAAGACGGCGCACTCGACCCCACGAGCGACTATTCGGTCGGCTACAACAAATACACGGCCGAGTTGCGCTACCCGGTCATCCTGAAACCCTCGTCGCAGATCTATGTACTGGGCTTCCTCGAAGGCGGTAATGCGTTCGAATCGTGGAAGAAGTTCTCGCCCTTCAAGATCAAGCGTTCGGCCGGTTTCGGCGTCCGCCTCTACCTGCCGGTGGTAGGTATGCTGGGCATCGACTGGGGTTACGGTTTCGACGCCCCGGCAGGTTCGACCAAGAAGAGCGGCAGCCAGTTCCACTTCGTACTGGGGCAGCAGTTCTAACCCGCGGCACGGCGGGGCGGCCAGCGGGAGGGCAACTCCCCAGCCGGCTTTCCGGGCAAACATACGGGAAGCGCAAATAAAGCGCAGTGTGGCAATAAATTTGAAAGAAAATAGTTATATTTATAGCACCGTTCCGGGAAACCGGCTGAATATTAACTTAAAACACAAAGGATTATGAAACGTCTGATTTTAATAGCGGCATTCGTTCTCTCGGCTGGCACACTGGCTGCCCAGAACTACATAATCGTAAACAGTGAAAAAGTCTTCAAGTCCATTGACGCTTACAATACGGCGCTCTCCACGCTGGACAAACTGGCAGAACAGTATCAGGATCTGGTTGACGCGAAGTTCGCAGAGGTGGAGACGCTCTACAACAATTACATGAACCAGAAAGCCTCGCTCACGGCCGCGACGCGCCAGGCCCGGGAAAACGACATCCTGGCCAAAGAAAAAGCGGCACAGGAGTATCAGGAAACCCTCTTCGGCAACGACGGCACACTGATGAAAAAGCGAATCGAAATGATCGAGCCGATCCAGAAACAGGTCTTTTCCGCGATCGAAGCCTATGCCAAACAGGTGGGTGCCGACGTGGTGCTCGATTCGGCCAACAACCCGACGCTGCTCTACTCGAACCCCAGTGTGGATCGTACGCAGCAGGTTATCGACGTCCTCAAAAAATAGAATCATCAAAACATTAACTGATAATTTATGAAAAAAACAATCAAACTAACCCTTGCGGTTGTATTCGTGATGGGCGCCACATCGCTCTTCGCACAGAAATTCGGGCGCATCAACACCCAGGAAGTTATCTCGGTGATGCCGGAAATGAAGGAGATGCAGACCAACATCGAAGCTTACAGTAAGGATCTTCAGGAGAGCATGGAGAACATTGTCGTCGAATATAACAACAAGTATCAGGAGTTCAACAAGAATTTCTCGACCATGTCGGACGCCGTGCGCCAGCTCAAAGAGAAGGAACTGAATGATCTCATCCAGCGCCGCAACGATTTCGAACAGGTCGCACAGCAGGATCTCCAGAAGCGTTACAACGAGTTGCTGGCCCCGATCATCGACAAGGCCAAGGCCGCTATCGACAAGGTTGCGACCGCAGGCAGCTACCTGGCAGTCTTCGACACTTCGACAGGGTCGCTGGCCTATTTCGACGAGGCCATGCTGACCGACCTCGCCCCGGCCGTGAAGAAGGAACTGGGGATCACGGACGCCCCGGCAGCTACGCCCGCCGCTCCCGCAGCACCTGCGGCAAAATAAGGTAAGACGAATAAACTCAAAATAAAAACTTAAAAAGTGCCGGCTCCCCGGCACTTTTTTCATGCCCATATCCGGCAAAACAACCGGAAAAATACGGAAAGGAGTCTATATTGTTCATTTCGTTCGATTATCGAACATAATGAACTTAAATTACTGTTTTTTTGCTATATTCAGCCCGACTGTAAGGGATAAATGAACAGAAAACACACAGAAACTATGATCAACTCATTCACGCTGTCGCAGCTCATCGAAATGTCCGGGGACAACCGCCAGGGCCTGATGAGGGAGTGCTTCACGGCCAGCAGCGACAACCGTATGGAAATTTTCCGGTTCCCGTGCCGCATCGACGCCTTCGTCATCGGCGTCGGCACGGAAGGCGAAACCAGCGTATCGCTCAACCTGCACGAATACCGGCTGAAGAAAAATTCGATCTTCATCTTCAGCCCGAAGAATATCCTCCAGGTCAAGTCGGAGGAGTATTTCAGGGCCGACGTAATCGTCGTATCACCCGATTTCCTGCGCCGCATCAACATCGACACAAAAAACCTGCTCCAGCTTTTCCTGCAATTCGCAGCCAACCCCTGCCTGACGCTCACGCACGAGGAAAGCCACTCGATACGCAGTTTCATCGCGCAGATCGAGCGTGAAACCCGGGGCAAAGAAACCCATTTCACGTACGATATCATCAACGGGCTGATTGCCGCGACGATCTACAAGGTCGGGGACGTCCTCTACAACTACCTCTCGGAGCATCCCGAAGTACAGAATCCCATACACAACCGGGCCGAAGAATATTTCAAGCAATTCACGCACTTGCTGGGCGAACACTACCGCACCGAACGCAGCGTGGGGTTCTATGCCCGACAACTCTGCATCACGCCCAAATACCTCACGACGCTCATAAAACGGATCAGCGGGCTGTCGGTTTCGGAGTGGATCGACAACTACGTGATCATCGAGGCCAAGACACTGCTCAAATATTCCACCATGAGCATTCAGGAGATCGCCTACTACCTCAATTTCCCGAACCAATCGTTCTTCGGCAGCTACTTCAAACGCAATACGGGCATGTCGCCTTCGCAGTACAAGGCACAGAACTGACGGCACGGCATTGCCGCAGACAACGAAGCCTCCCCGGCCATACGGCCGGGGAGGCTTTATGCGTCGGGCTCCGAGGGTAATCCTCCGCCGGCAAAAAAGGAAAGGGCGGGGATCAGAAGGGATACCCCACGCCGAAATTGAGCGCCGTATTTTTCCAGCGCAGGTTGTGTATCCACTTTTCGCCGGAGGGATTGTTCGGATTATGGAGCTGCACGCCCCAGTCGAGGCGGAGTACCGCAAACTTGATGTCCAGCCGCAGGCCGATCCCCGTATTGAAACCCAACTGCTTGTAAAACTTGTCGAAATGAAAGACCGCATCGTCGGAGTAGTCGGAGCTCTGGCGGATATACCAAATGTTTCCCAGGTCGAAGAAGGTCGCGCCATGCACCATGCCCCATACCGGGAAACGCAGTTCGAGGTTGGCCTCCAGCTTCACATCGCCCGTCTGTATCGGGAAGGAGCTGTGAGGGTCGGGCACCGAACCCTGCCCCAGCGTACGGGGCGCCCAGCCGCGCATGCCGTTGCTGCCGCCGCAATAGAACTGGCGGTCAAACGGAACGGAGGCCGAATTGCCGTAAGCCATCGCCACGCCGCCATAGATGCGGCCGACGAGTGCCGTGGCGCCGCCCAGCATGATCTTGCGGCTGATGCTCAGGTCGGTACGGAAATACTGTGAATATTCGATCCCGAAGATCTTGGCCGGGCTTCCGTCTTTGGGACGTGCGTAGAACAGGCGGTCTACGGCGTCGATCAGGTTGCCCGCCGTCTCGAAATTGAACCGAATATTGGTCGCATTGCCCCCAAGGTTCTTGCGCTGGTTGTTGTACGAATAGCCGAACGTCAGCCCGCCGATGAACTGCGTCCGGAAACTCTCGAGCAGGTACTTGTTCGGAGTGAGTTCCTGGTGCCCCGCAGAGTCGGTCTTGTTTATCATCAGGAACGATTCGTCGAGGTTGTTGACATCGACCACGTTGATGTCGATGGGCCGCAGCGAGAACGACGAGTAACGGTCGTTCGTCCACTGGTAGGTGATGCCCGCGCTGGAAAGCGTGCGCCGGTAATAGGGGCGATCCTGGAAATTGACCGACAACTCGACCTTGGTCTTGGGCTGGTTGACCGAACGGAACCGCCGCGTGCGCCAGGGCATCAGGAAACGCGGGAAAGTCAGCCCGGTCGTTATGCCGAACTCCGTAGCCTGCTTCTTCCTGGCATCGGGAGCCTTCATAAACTCATAGCCGGCCGTGAACGAAACGTCGAATGCTTCGGCACCCCGGAAAATATTGCGGTTCTGGTAGCCCACGGTGGCTTTCAGTCCGTAGAAGCTCGACGTGGTGCTTCCTTCCAGATCGACCTTGAAGCTCTGTTTCAGGGTCGGGGTACAGAGGATATTGCATTTCAGGTACCCTTCCCGCGTATAGCGGGTCTGCGTGGAATCGGCCGATGCTCCGATAAAGGAGACATAGTTGGTGACATCGGCACTCTGGGGCTGCTCCTCGAATTCGATTTTGGCGCTCTTGAAATACCCGAGCGACATCAGGTCGGTATACGCGCGGTTCACCTGTGCCGAATTGTAGACATAGTTCGGGTAGAGCGGCACCGCCTGCCGCAGGATCGCGGGTCGCAGGTTGGGGCGTTTCTCGTAGACGATATTCAGGCCGCGGTAATAGAGCGTGTCGAGCCGCTGCAGGAAGGTCGAATCGGTTCGGGCTACCGTAGGGTCGTAATTGGGGAAGACGTTGATCTGGTCGATACGGTAGACCATGTTGTTGTCCATGACCGGAAGGCCGCGCTCGTCATATCCCGTAAGGTTCTGCTTGACAACCAGTTCGAGCCCGACCTTATGGCCGCCGCCCAGCGTATCGGCCACATACTCGATGTTGTTGACCGTAAAGTTGTAATACCCCCGCTCCTTGAGGTAGGCCGCAATACGCTCGCGCTCGCGGTCGAGTACCGTGATGTCGAAGATGCCGCCCTTGCGGAGCAGCGTATTGGCGGTATCGGGAAGGATGATCTGTTCGAGGAACTTGTCCCGGAACTCATAGGAAACGGAGTCGATCCGGTAAGGCTCGCCCTGCCGGGTTCGGTAGGTGACCCTGGCGCGTTTGCGCCGCGAAGTGGTATCCACCTTGAAGGTCACCTGCGACGCGCGAAATCCCTTCGAATCCATAAAGATCTTCAGGTTCTGGGCACTCCGCTCCGTCAGGCCCATGTCCAGCAATACGGGCTCCTGCCCGATCCGGCGCTTCCAGTTGTTCCACCAGTTCTGCTTGCCGGGATTGGCCTGCTCGTAGAGCCAGACATAGAAATTGGTACCCAGAAAACGTTTGTTAGGGGTCTGGCGCACGTATTTCTCGAAATCAGCCGCAGTGATACGCTCCTTGCGGGGCGTCGACTTGTCGGCGTCGATCTTCACCTTCTGCAACAGGTACTGACCTTCGGGGATTTTGCGTGTGACGCTGCATGCGGAGCAGATCAGGCCCAGCATGACGGCAACGAATATACGACAGGCCCCCCGCACCCCAGCGTCAGTTGTTAAAGAACCCTTTTTCCTTCAGGAGCGCGAAATAGGAGTTCGAAATCGCGAGGTTGTCCTTGCGGACGTAGCGGCGCTGCGTGAAGACCTGCGCCAGGTTGGGTAGGTCGTTCTCCTCGAGGAGGCGTTTGGTGAGCTCCGACTCTTCACGCTCGGCCCACAACTCGTCGATTTCGGCAGCCGTATAGTCGGTATATTTCTCATAGTGCACCACGCCTTCGAGCGGCAGGCGATCGGTCAGCCCGGGCGACTCGTCGGGATACCCCACGACGACGGTCGTCAGCGGAATGACGCCCTTGGGCAGTTCCAGAATGTCGGCGATCTCGCCGGCAGTATAGATCGTCGTTCCGAGATAGCAAATGCCCAGCCCCTTCAGTTCGGCCTCGACGCACAGGTTCTGGGCGGCGAGCAGGGCATCGGTCGCGGCATTGAGGAACCACGCGAAATTGTCATAGGCCGGGTCGGCATCGCGCTGCCGGCACCACATCGAGAAGCGGTGCACATCGGCGCAGACCGTCACCACGCACGGAGCCTGCGTCACCATCGGCTGGTTGAAGTGGCACGGGGCGAGCCTCCCGCGCAAAGCGGCATCGCGGGTCACAACCAGCGAGTAGAGCTGCATGTTGCCGCATGTCGAAGCACGCGATGCCGCTTCGAGAATCTCGTGCAGCACGTCCTCGGGAATTGGGGTGGAACGGAACTTACGTATCGAACGATGCTTGAAAAGCACACTTTTCATGGGAATTGTATTTATAGGTTTTCTGAAAAAACAATACGGGCGCCTGCCGGTAGCGGCGAATACGCATATTTTCCACAAAAGTAGTAAAACTTTTAGAAGTTTTATTATTTTTGCGATGATATAACCACTATCGGAAGTGCTGGTAAAATTCGTCAAATACGAGGGGGCGGGCAACGATTTCATCCTGATCGACGACCGCGAGGGAGCATTCCGGCCGGATGCCGGACATATCGCCGCCCTGTGCGACCGTCATTTCGGCATCGGCGCCGACGGGCTGATGACCCTGCGCCGCAGCGCCGGGCTGGACTGCTCGATGCGTTACTACAACGCCGACGGGTCGGCAGGGGAGATGTGCGGCAACGGCGCCCGCTGCTTCGCGCTCTTCGCCGAACATCTGGGCATCGGCGGGGAAACCAAATATTTCGACGCGACGGACGGCGTGCATACGGCACACATCCGGCGTGCGCAGGGCCCCGCGGGCGAAATCGAGCTGGGCATGATAAATGTATCGGAAATCCGCAGCGGCGACGGCTGGTGGTTCCTCAATACGGGGGTTCCCCACTACGTGGAAATGGTGCATGATGTCGACGGCATCGACGTAAACGGACGCGGCAGGGGTATCCGTTACGATACGGGGCGGTTCCCGCAGGGTACGAACGTCAATTTCGTCGAGGTCACGGGCAACGGAGCGATCCGTATGCGCACCTATGAACGGGGCGTCGAGCACGAGACGCTGGCCTGCGGCACGGGTGCCACGGCTGCGGCGATCATAACCAACTATGCTTTGCAGCACGGAACGACAAAATACCGGATACAGGTTCCCGGCGGAGAGCTGATCGTGGGCTTCACGCACGAGGCCGGGACACAGAATTATACGAATATCAGGCTCACGGGCCCTGCCCGCAGGGTTTTCAGCGGGGTATTCGAAACCGACAATTTCTAAAACCAATCCTCTCCCACCCATGAAAACACCCAAGGGAATCCGCGAACACGACGCAGACGAACTTCGAAAGGCAAAACGCCTCGATCCGATACGCAAGAGCGGCAAAGAGCGGCACTCGCTCTACCGTTCGATCGACGAAGAGGACGACGAGAACCTCCTCGGCACGACGCGGCGCGAATCCGTACTCGACTACCTCGACGAAGGGGATGACGAGGAGGAATAATTCCCGGGACATGACCGAAAAATTCATAATGGCGGGGACTACGGCCCTGCATATCTGCGATTCACAGGCCGGTGAAAAGTGCGTCGTGCTGCTGCACGGCTATCTCGAATCGTCACTGGTATGGGAGGATTTCGTCCCCTACCTCTATAAAGAGGTACGCGTAGTGACGCTGGATCTGCCGGGGCACGGCATTTCGGTCGTCACAGGCGAAGTGCATACGATGGATTTCCTGGCCGACACGGTAGCCGACGCCCTCACGGCCCTTGGTATCGGGCGCTGTACGCTCGTTGGACACTCCATGGGCGGCTACGTGGCACTGGCATTCTGCGAGCGCCATCCGGAGATGCTCGACGGGCTCGTCCTGCTCAGTTCCACGCCCAATCGCGACACTCCCGAAAAAGCTGAAAACCGCCGCAGGGAGATCGCCCTCGTAAAGGCAGGCAAGAAGGAGATGCTCGCCCGGGTAGCTCCGGCAGCAGGCTTTGCCGAAGAGAACCGCGCGCGGATGCAGGATCATATCGAAGACCTGACCGAACAGGTTTTCCTTACCGAGGACGAAGGGATTGTCGCCCTGCTGGGCGGCATGATCGCCCGCAAAGACCAGAACGCGATGTTGCGCTCGTCGAAGGTGCCGCAGCTCTTTATCCTCGGCAGGAAAGACGGTTACATCCCGCCCGAAGCGGCCGAGAAAATGGTCGCGGAGCATCCGCAGGCGAAGGTCGTATGGCTGGAAAACTCGGGACACATGGGATTCCTCGAAGAACCCGAGGCGACGGCCCGGGCGATCCTGGATTTCGTGCCAAAATAACACCCCCACCCCAACACACAATCCCAAACAATAATGACAAGAAAACACTTTCGCCGGCTTATCAGCGGCATTTATCTGATTTCAACGGGGATAGGCATTTCAATCTCCCTCATAGCCCTATACTCCAAGTTGGGCAGCGACTACTCGACTCCTCTGACATGGCTCGCCGTCTTCGAATTCTGGACTCTCCTGCTTCCCGCACTGGTGACCTGCATAATCGTGGGGCTGGTGCGACTGACCAATAAAATAGAACCTCTTTCGGAAGAGGAGCGACAGCAGAGTTTCGTGGAGCGATTGTCGAAAACCCAGCTCTTCATACCACTGTCGCTGTTGCTGGCCGTACCGTCCGCCTTCTTAGCTTCCACAATACCCGACATCTGGATTCGGGGATTCTTCCGGGTATTCTCCATTTTCATTGCGGTACATCTTTTTATTACCTGGCTGCTGGTACTTCTCCTGCGCAGAACCACCCGTATCCGAAAAACCGGCTGGAAAATAGTGCTGATCCTGCTTTTCATTCTGTCGACCATCGCATACATTCTGGTCTCGACCATCGCATGCGACCTCGCCTCGACCGACGCATTCTATTGGTCGGAATCGCATCGCCGCTCGACATCGGACAACCGGGAATATACGGAATCGGACGCGCAGCGAGAAACCCCGGACTGCCCCGACGAAGAGGTAGTCGTGAGTGAAGAAACCGCAGAACGTCTTGCCGACGACGCTATGTATATCTACAACCAATACGATTGGGCAGCACTGGGTGAAGACTACGTTTATTCTTTTGTAATGGAGTGCAGCGAAATATTGGAATATAATCCGAATGCGATTTATACGCCTTGTATCCTAACGAGTCCCGAGGAGATAGGCGAAGAAAAATACAGGGAATTCGCGGCAAGGGACAGCATGCGCTTCGTCGTCAAACAGCGGTTAAGCCGCTTTTACCATCAGGTATTCCACTCGGACTATGAGGATTTCGATTCGGAGGATTTCGACACCATGCTCTGGTGGCTGAAAAAAGCGCTGCTGAAAAGAAAGGACGCTATCGATTATAATTTCTTTGCCAAAAGGGTCGACATGCTCGATCTGGCCTGGCGGGAGTTGAACGCACTGGGTGAAAAGAACGGCAGGGACGCTTTCACTGACATTTACAACTATGCAAACGAGGAAGACACGTATCTGCTTTGGCGAGAATACGGCGACTACATCACCAATCCCTATGTACGCTACACGGTCAACAGAAATTCCGACGATCAATATCTGTTGCTTTGGGCTTATACGTTCTGGGGGCGGCGTTCCAACGACGGAACCAGCGCCATGTGGCGCATACTCCTCGATCAAATACTCGACGTGTATCCGAACGAACTTTATCCTGCGGAAACGGTTCGCAGCCAGACCCGCAATATAGCCCGGGCCAAAGAGAGGGCTACCGAGTTTATCGACTGGTACAAAGCCAATTACTGGTCGTTCAAGGAGCTGAAAGCTGCAAAATACGATGACGAAGGCAAACTTGTAAAACTCGACCGGGATGAACTCGGCAAATACGTCCACGCACTGAAGCAAAGCAATTACCTTACGCCCGACCTGCTCAAGAGTCTGGAAACGACTTTCGACCAGATGGCCGATAGTGTTAAAACAGGCAAAATAGGCAGCGGACAGGGCGAGTGGCTCCGCAAGGATCCGCTGATCGACAACTACTCCGCCATCGCAGAAGAGATGAACCCGATAACCTGGAAAGTGGACTTTATCTGGGATACCAGACGGCAGGAGATGCAACTTACCTCATCGGACGGGAATCTGAATGCCACGGTCAAAGGTATAGACGACCAATGGATGATCGACTGCTTTTGCTTTTAACCATGCCCGCGAATATATCCGGCAAATAAATTTGCCGGAAACGGGAATTGCCTACATTTGTAAAATGGATATTTCCGGCACAGACTAAACCGATCCTCGACGAACCGCGCCTCATCGGTTCCGGCAGGATATAAAACTTTAGAACGATGAACGAAGAGATGAAATTCTGCCAGAGCTGCGGCATGCCGATGCAGGCGGCGGGCGATTTCGGCACTGAAACCGACGGAAGCCCGAGCGGGGAATACTGCGTCTATTGTTACAAGGGCGGCACCTTCACCGCGGCATGTACGATGGAGGAGATGATCCGCCACTGTGCACAGTTCCACGAACAGTTCCGCGACGAAAATGGCAAAAGCTATACTTTCGAGGAGTCCGTCACGCTGATGCGCGAATACTTTCCCACACTCAAGCGCTGGAAAAAAGACTGAGCTTCGCAGCACGGCAATAACATTCGGAACCGGGAAAACCGAATGGGCTTTACGTCCATAGCGGTTCCCGGATAATTTGCTATCTTTGCCTGGAAACTTAAAACTCCGTAAACGAAAATGAAGAAACTCCTGCTTTTATGTTCCGTCCTGTCCCTAAGCGTCCTGTGGCCCGGGGATGCGATTGCCCAGCTGAAAATCGGCGGCAAGAAACTCAACACGGCAAAACTGCTCGACGCCGGGAAGGATGTCGCCAAAGCGGTGACCCTGAGCGACAGCGACATCGCACAGTTGAGCCGCGAAGCCGTAGCATGGATGGACGCCAACAACCCCGTCGCCGATGAGACGACCGAATACGGGGCCCGCCTCAAACGCCTGACCGAGGGTATCACAGAGGTCGACGGGTTACCGCTCAACTTCAAGGTTTACAAGGTGGCCGACGTCAATGCCTTCGCTTACGGCGACGGTTCGATCCGCGTCTTCAGCGCCTTGATGGATCTGATGGACGACGACGAACTGATGGCGATCATCGGGCACGAAATCGGGCACGTAGTCCACGCCGACACAAAACATGCGATGAAAAACGCCTACCTGGCATCCGCGGCCCGCAATGCTGCCGGGGCTGCGGAAGGGAGCAGGCTGGCCAAGCTGAGCGGCTCGCAGCTGGGCGAATTGGTGACGGCCTTCACCGATGCGCAATTCTCGCAGAAACAGGAGTACGAAGCTGACGAATACGGATTTGAATTCTCCGTAAAACACGGTTTCAGCCCCTATGCGATGGGCAACTCGCTGAACAAACTGGTAGAACTTTCGAAGGGAGCCAAGGCATCGACCGTACAGAAGATGTTTTCATCGCACCCCGACAGCGAGAAACGCGCCGCCCGGATGAAAGAGAAGGCCGACGCACACGCGGCCGCGCAACAACAGTAGAAGTTACACCGAAATAATACCGGCTCGCCCGGGACAGGGTCACAACAGGGAGAGTCCGCACAGCTATTCGGCAGCCCATGCGGCCAATAATCTATCTGCCGCACAATTACGCAAAAGCCGGGGAAATCCCCGGCTTTTGCCGTTCATTCTTTCGGCGGAACCGCAGACCGGGCATCTTTGAAAAACATATCCGCCCCCTCCAGTAAACCCGGTGCTATTTCAACGGCTGGCAATGCGGGCAATAGTAAACCGCCCCGCCCAGATAGGCCTCCTTGACAAGTGCACCTCCGCATACTGGGCACGGATCCGCATATGTATTTTTCGAGAGGATGACCTTATACCCGCCGGAATTGCCGAAAAGATCCTTCTCCGTATCCCGGCCACCGACCGCTGTCATTTCGGCCAGCGTGGATTTCACAGCGCCGAACAGCGCGTCCAGTTCTCGCTCGCCCAACGTCGCCATCTTCCGTTTAGGGTGGATCCGTGCATTGAAAAGAATATCCTGCAGGACGCCGTTTCCCAAGCCGGGAATCCGCTGTTGCGTAGCAAGGAACGCTTTGGCGGAAAGATTAGGTTTAGCACCGGCCACCAGGCGGTCGAAATAAGCGGCATCGAACCCATCGCCGAGCGGGGAAGGTTTCGACAAGGCACCCAGGTAGTACGGATTATCCAGTGTATCCCGGAAAGCATTGATCCCGCCATACATGGCCACCGTGAAGACCAGGAAACTGTCATCGTCGAATGCTATTAGCAACTGGTATTTGGGCGGGATATCCGCTCCGGCCGGACAGTAACGCATGTGTACGCCGTCGGAAAGCGCGATATGCACCCTATCCTCCAACAGCAGGTCGACAAATGCCCCATAACCTGCGGCAGCCAGAACTTTTTTTCCGGCGAACAAACTCCTGTATGCGGCCGGATCCCCGGTATACCAGGTAAATTTATGAGGATACGTTGCGTTGAAAACATCGGTAACCGTCCGTCCGGACAGCATATCGCCGGCTTGCCGTGCATACGCGTGAGATTCGGGAATTTCGATCATTTTTTTAGTTTCAGGTGTTGCAGCAAAGATAATCAAATTTCCATGCGATGCCGGAGATCGGCTTCGATTTCGGCTATTCCGATTTTTTATATATATTTGTAGTGACGAATTTTAAATCGCACTGCCTATGAATTAACAACAGAAGATCTCTAATTCAGATTATTACGCCCTTGCATTCAAAAAAAGCAGGGCATACATATAAAAAGCGTTAGCTTTATACCTTGCTTTTCGAAACTTAGGAACTTTCTGAAGTAGTACGAGGAATGAAGTTTGACGCTCACGTTTCCAACGTGGGCTTCATTCTATATTTGTACTACATGGTTTCCTAAGACCTCGAAAAGCAAATATATGAGTTTTGTCCCACGTTTTTTTATGATACAATCCCACTATCCCCACTTACATACGCCGAGGGACCGGCTGACTGATATTATGAATAGCTATCTACTGCTAATCTGCATCAGTTTCGTCCCTGCAACAGTCAGTATTTGCGCCACACTGCCGCTCTGGTTCTCGAAACACATGCAGAACAGGATCATCCGCCTATCCGGACTGACTGTACTTTCTTTGATAATGGCAGGCGGATTATTTTTTGCATTTGCCTGCCAGAATCCTTGGTTCGGATTGTCATGCATCGCCGTGAGCAGCATTAATATCCTCCTGTTCAGGCAATATGAACTGTTATTATCGACACTGCGCTGCTCCAAGTGCCATAATATTTCATTGCATCTCCTCTCCGTCCAAAACAACACTTACGAGTTGACATGCAGCCACTGCGGATTTCATAAAAAATGGAAGAAATAAAAAACAGAGCGCCCTAAAGGCCGTCCGTTTTCGACATGCAACTCCGGCCGTAAAAATCTAAACATAAAAAAAGGTCAGATCTAATGATCTGACCTTGAAGAGGCGGCTACCTACTCTCCCACGGGAAAACCGCAGTACCATCGGCGTTAGTGAGCTTAACTTCTCTGTTCGGAATGGGAAGAGGTGGAACCTCACTGCTATAACCACCTAAAAGAACGTTTTCGATAAACCGGGACAAAGCAAACCTGTTTGTTTTGTCGTGTGGAGAAAACGAAGGACGAAGTCCGACATGCTCCATGCTATCGAAGTAGTGCGAGCAGCCTTTTAGTCGCTGCAATCCGTCGCACCCGGTATAAGTTGACATACTTCGGAGATGAGATAAAGAATCTTGTAAAAAAGCCTTTCGGGTAATTAGTACTGCTCGGCTTTGACATTACTGTCTTTACACCTGCAGCCTATCAACGTAGTCGTCTCCTACGCCCCTCAAGGGAAGACTTATCTTGGGGATGGCTTCGCGCTTAGATGCTTTCAGCGCTTATCCAGACCGAACGCGGCTACTCGGCAGTACACTTGGCAGCATAACCGATACACCGGAGGTTCGTCCAACTCGGTCCTCTCGTACTAAAGTCAGGACCCCTCAATCTTCCTACGCCCGCAACAGATAGAGACCGAACTGTCTCACGACGTTCTGAACCCAGCTCGCGTGCCACT